>NZ_JBFAOO010000052.1:0-43465 GCF_040675265.1 Microbispora sp. NPDC049633 | reverse complement strand
CCCGAGCAAGCACTGCGCGGAGCGCCCCGAGCAAGCACTGCGCGGAGCGCCCCGAGCAAGCACTGCGCGGAGCGCCCCGACGGATCTGCGGCGGGAGGGTTATTCGCCCTTCCAGACGGGAGCGCGCTTCTCGGCGAAGGCCGCGGCGCCCTCCATGGCGTCCTTCGAGGTGAAGACCGGGCTCACGATCTCACCCTGCTTGCGGAACATCTCGTCGAGCGACCAGTCGGCCGACTCGACGATGACCCGCTTGGTCGCGGCCAGCGCCAGCGGCGCGTTCGCGGCGATCGTGCGGGCCAGTTCGAGCGCGCCGTTGAGCGCCTCGCCGGGGTACGTGATGCGGTTGACCAGCCCCAGCTCGTACAGCCGGGCCGCCGGGTAGTGGTCGCCGGTGAGGGCGATCTCCATGGCGATGTGGTACGGGATGCGGCGCGGCAGCCGCATCACCCCGCCCGCGCCGGCCACCAGGCCGCGCTTGGGCTCCGGCAGGCCGAACTTCGCCTCCTCGGACGCGACGATGATGTCGCAGGACAGCGCCAGCTCGAAGCCGCCGGCCAGCGCGTACCCCTCGACCGCGGCGAGGATCGGCTTCTTCGGCGGCGCCTCGGTGATGCCGCCGAAGCCCCGCCCCTCGACCACCGGCATGTCGCCGGTGAGGAAGCCCTTCAGGTCCATGCCGGCCGAGAACGTGCCACCGGCGCCGGTGAGGACGATCGCGGACACGTCGGGGCTTTCGTCCAGCTCGTCCAGGGCGGCCGCGATTCCGCGCGCCACGGCGCCGTTCACGGCGTTCCTGGCCCTGGGCCGGTTGATGGTGACGACGGCCACGCCGCCGTCGACGATCTCTACGAGTACCTCGTCCGGCTCAGCGGCCGGCCCGGAGTTGACCTCGGACACCTGACCTCACTCGGCTTACTTGGGCTGGAAGCGGATGCCACCGTCGAAACGGATGACCTCGCCGTTCATGTAGTCGTTCTCGATCAGCGCGCGGACCAGGTGGCCGAACTCGGCGGCCTTGCCGAGCCGCTTCGGGAACGCCACCGGCCCGATGAGCTTGGCCTTGAACTCCTCGGCGTTCTTGTCGCCGATCTTCCCGTAGATCGGGGTGTCGATGATGCCCGGCGCGATGGTCAGCACGCGGACGCCGATGGCCGCGAGATCGCGGGCCGCGGGCAGGGTCATGCCGATGATGCCGCCCTTCGACGCCGAGTACGCCACCTGGCCCGTCTGGCCCTCGATGCCGGCGACCGACGCGGTGTTGATGACGACGCCGCGGGCGCCGTCCTCGTCGGCCGGCTCGGTCTGGGCCATGGCCGCGGCGCCGATGCGCATGAGGTTGAAGGTGCCGATCAGGTTGACGTCGATCACCTTGCGGTAGGACGCCAGGTCGTGCGGGGAGCCGTCCCGGCCGACGGTGCGCTGCGCCCAGCCGATGCCGGCGCTGCTGATCACGGCGCGCAACGGCTTGCCGGTGGCGACCGCGACCTCGACCGCGGCCTGCACCGACGCCTCGTCGGACACGTCGGTGTGGGCGAACACACCGCCGATCTCGTCGGCCAGCGCCTTGCCGCGCTCCGCGTTGAGGTCGGCCACGACCACGGTCGCGCCGACGCGGGCCAACTCGCGGGCCGAGGCTTCACCGAGGCCGCTGGCACCGCCCGAGATGATTGCTGCTGCTCCGTTCAGATCCATAGCCGGACCTTAACGCGCGAACCGAATGAAGTTCTACTCGGGGTGCTGCAAAATCGCGGTATCGACGTCGGGGTAGACCTTGATCCGCCGGTCCAGGCCGGTCGTGCGCAGGATGCGGGCCACCGGAGGCTGCGGCGAGGCGAGGGACACCGTGCCGCCCTCGCTGGTGGCCAGCCGCCAGGCCTCGATGAGCACGCTCAGCCCGCTTGAGTCCATGAACGACAGCTCGCCGAGGTCGAGCACGAGAGTGGGGCCGCCGTCACGGATGGCGTCGCGGATCTCGTCGCGCAGGAACGGAGCCGTGAACAGGTCGAGCTCCCCCTCCACAGCCACCACGACGGCATTGGAGAGCGATTGGCGCGCGAGCCGCAGCTTCATCGTCGGGACCTCCTCAGCTCCGGCCCACTTTACTTATCCATCACCCCGGCTGAGCAGGGACGGCGAACCCGTACGGGAGTTCGAGCCGGTGCGCCGTGAGCAACCGCTCGTCGGAGAGCAGGGCATTCGTCGGCCCGTCGGCGGCGATCACCCCCTCGGACATGACGAGCGAACGCTCGCACAGTTCCAGCGCGTACGGCAGGTCGTGGGTGACCATCAGCACGGTCACGTCCAGGCTCTTGAGGATCTCGGCCAGCTCGCGGCGGGACGCGGGATCGAGGTTGGACGACGGCTCGTCGAGGACGAGGATCTCCGGTTCCATCGCCAGCACGGTGGCCACGGCCACCCGGCGGCGCTGGCCGAAGGACAGGTGGTGGGGCGGCCGGTCGATGGCGTCCAGCATGCCGACCCGCTCCAGCGCGTCCCGCACACGGCGGTCGAGTTCCGCGCCGCGCAGCCCGAGGTTGGCCGGGCCGAACGCGACGTCCTCCCGCACGGTCGGCATGAACAGCTGGTCGTCCGGATCCTGGAACACCAGCCCGACCCGGCGGCGGATCTCCCGCAGGCTGTCCGCGCGCACCGGGAGCCCGGCCACCTCCACCGTCCCGTGCCCGGGGGTGAGGATGCCGTTGAGGTGCATGACGAGCGTCGTCTTGCCCGCGCCGTTCGGGCCGAGCAGGGCGACCCGCTCTCCCCGCTCGATCGTCAGGTCCACGCCGTACAACGCCTGAGTCCCGTCGGGATAGGCGTACGCGAGCCTGCTCACCGTGAGAGAAGGGCTGCCGGAGGTCACGTCGTGCTCCACGCCAGTAGGGCCGTCGCCGCGGCGAGACACGGAAGCATGCCCGCCATCGCCCAGTCTCGCCCAGTTGCCGATATATCCCTAATCGTCGGCATCTCGCCCGTGTAGCCCCGGCTCAGCATGGCGAGATGCACCCGCTCCCCCCGCTCGTACGAGCGGATGAACAGGGCGCCCGCCGACTTCGCCAGCACGGGGGCCTGCCGGAGGTCCCGCGCGACGAATCCCCGCGACTCCCTGGCGATCCGCATGCGCCGCATCTGGTCGAGGATCACGTCGAGGTAGCGCAGCATGAAGGTCGCGATCTGCACGAGCAGCCGGGGCAGCCGCAGCCGTTCGGCGCCGAGCAGCATCATCCGGGGCTCGGTCGTGGCCGCAAGCAGGATCGAGGCGACCACGCCCAACGTGGCCTTGGCCAGGATGTTCCAGGCGGCCCACAGGCCCGGGGCGCTCAGCGACAGACCGAGCACCTGGACCCGCTCACCCGTGCCGATCACCGGAATCGCCAGCGCGAACAGCACGAACGGCACCTCGATGACCATGCGCCGCGCGATCACGCCGGCCGGCACCCGGGCGGCCGCCGCGACGACGGCCAGCAGCAGCGCGTCGACGGCGAACGCCCAGAAACGCTCGCGGGGGGTGGCGACCACGAACACCGCGAACGCGACGACCGCCGCCAGCTTGCACTGGGGTGGCAGCCGGTGGACGGGCGTGTCGGCGGGCCGGTAGATCGGGTGATGGTGCCCGGCGCTCACTTCGCACTCACAGAGCCATCATCGCCGACCCGCGCCGCCCGCCCGCGCCCAGGGCGGGCGCGGGGCGGCGTCCTCACGCGGGCGCCGTGCGCTCACTGCGCGTTCGCGGGGGTCATCCCGTCGGTGATCCGCCGACGCCGGCGGATGACGTAGAACACGCCGCCCCCGGCCGCTACCGTCAGCGCGACACCCGCCACTCCGGCCAGGCCGCCGGACAGCCGCTGGTCCTCCACGCCCTTGACGGCGTAGTCGGCCAGCGGACCGTTCTCCACCGCGTGCGGCTTCTCCTGCGCGCTCAGGCCCTTGTCGGCCGCCACCTTCTCCAGCCCGTCGGGGTCGCCGGAGGCGTAGAACGAGAAGACACCGGCGAGCAGCACGGCCACGAGCCCACCGCCCACCAGCACAGGACGCAGGCCGATTCCGGCCTGGGGAGCCTCCGGGGCCGCCTGGCCCACCTGGACCTCCCCCTCGGCGGTGCGCAGCGTCAGCGCCCTGGCCATCCCGCGCGCGCCGTACACGAGATCGGGGCGGACGGCCAGCACGCTGCTCACGGTGAGCGCGGTGATGAAGCCCTCGCCGAGCCCGATGAGCAGGTGCACGCCGCCCATCGCGGCGGCCACCGAGCCCAGCTCGATCGGCGCGGTGCCGCCGAGCCAGAACAGGACCGTGAACACGAGCGCCGACGCCGGGACGGAGACCAGCGCCGCCACGAACGACGCGGCCACCAGCGTCGCCCGCCCGCGCGGCCCGCCCCGGGTGATCAGCCGGAACACCGCCCAGCCGACGACCGCGGTCACGATCGCCATCAGTGTGATGTTGACGCCCAGCGCGGTCAGCCCGCCGTCGGCGAAGAAGAACGCCTGTACGAGCAGCACGACCGCGACGCACAACACGGCGGTGTACGGCCCGACGAGTATCGCCGCCAGCGCCCCGCCGAGCAGGTGCCCGCTGGTGCCCGCCGCGACGGGGAAGTTGAGCATCTGCGCCGCGAAGACGAACGCGGCCACCAAGCCCGCCATGGGGGCGGTGCGGTCGTCGAGCTCACGTTTGGCGCCCCGCAGGCACACGGCCACCCCTGCGGCCGCGAAGGCCCCGGCGCCGACGGACACGGGGACATCAAAGAACCCATCGGGCACGTGCACGGCTATAACCCCTTCGAAACGGGCGAATTCCCTCCCACTTTAGAGCACCGAGTTGTAGTTGCAAATGATTCGCAATTAGCGCCGCCGCAGGGCCCTGACCATCCGTCTGGCCACGGTGAGCGGCGTGGCCACGCGCACCGACACGCTGAGCCGCCGGTTGACCGCCGTGGCGTACGGCCGGACGGTCCATTGGGCGGGGACCCACCGCAACGGACCGCGCGGGTCCCGGGGCTCCGCGTCCCACGGCAGCGGGCCGCGCCACCACCGCAGCGGCCGGTCGAGTGCGTCCGCGTCGGCGACCTTGACCGGAAAACGCACCGAAGGGCCACCGAGGTCGAGTTCGAGGTAGGCGTCCCAGGTGCCGGGCGGCAGGCCGGCCGTCTCGGCCGCGAACTCCCCCGGTCCGCACGCCACGGCCCGCTCGCGGTGCTCCCGCCCCGTCGTCCGCTCGCGCCAGATCAGGTGCCGTACGGCCCCGGCGGCGGTCTCGTCGCCCACCCGCGCCCGGCCCTCGACCCGCAGCCGTTTGCCCCGCCACCACGCCCGCGTGAGCCGTACGGCCGCGGGGACCCGCACGACGTGGCCCCCGATGTCGAGGCCGAGGTGGCCCTGGGACCGGGTCAGGAAGGGCACCGCGACGACCCCGCCCACCAGGTGGGCGACCGGAACGCCGGCGCCGTCGTCGCGGCGCGAGCCCAGCCGGACCAGCCTGCGCGCGCCCTCGCTCTCGACGGCGACGTGGATGTCCCACACTCCCGCCGGCAGTGCGGCCACGTCGGCCACGGCCGTGAAGGACCCGGCGGCTCCGGTTCCGCCGCGCGTCACGTGGGGCACGCGCTCCGCGCGCGTCAGACGTTCGCGCAGCACCAGGCCCACGGTGGTGTCCGCCGGGGGGACGTCCAGACCGGCGAGGGCGGCCCACCCGTCGATCACCAGGTGGTCGCCCCGCCACTCGACGCCGGTCAGCCGGTGCCGCAGCGGCGCGGCCTCGACGCGCGCGAGCCGTACGAGCCGGTCGGGATCGTCGAGCGCGGCGACGCGGGCGGCGTCCACGCCGTCGAGGTGGGCGCGCACACCCGGCGTCAGCCACTGTGCGCAGATGTCGGCGACCTCGACGGCGATCTTCTCGCGATGGGCCTCGCACGCGGCCAGGAACGGCGCCCCGAGCTGGGCGAGCACGTCACGGCGCAGGTGCCGCAGGAGCAGGCGGTCGCGCAGCGCGCCGGGCGGCACGTGCCGCGCCATGACCTCGATGGGCGTGCGGACCACGCGCAGCCAGCCGAGCGGATCACGCGCGGACGCCTCGCTCCCGCCCTCGGCGTGGTAGCAGTCCCGGTCCGCGACCACGGAGACGACCCGGGCGTGGCAGTACGCGTGGACGGCGAAGGTCATGTCCTCGCCACGCCGGTGCGTCTCGTCGAAGCGGATGGCGTGCCGATCGAGGAAGTCCCGGCGGAAAAGCTTGAAACAGGACAGATCCTCGTAGACGGCGGTTAAGGAGGCCTTGTCGGCGCTGTCCCGCAGCCCCTGACGCGCGCCGGTGAGCCTTCCCACGACGACGTCGGCGCCGGTCCGGTCGGCGGTGGCGACCAGGCGGGCCAGCCCGTCGGGGGCGAGGTGGTCCCCGGCGTCGCAGAAGAAGACGTACCGCCCGGCCGCCCGTTCGAGTCCGCGGTTTCGGGCGCGTCCGGGCGTGCCGGGCTGGGCGTCCCGCAGCACGGTGATCGACCGGGGGTGGTGCGCGGCGTAGAGGTCGAGGAGTGCCGGGGTCCCGTCCCGCGAGCCGCCGTCGACCACGATGATCTCTTTGGCGACCCGCTGCACGAGCAGCGAGGTGAGGCAACGGTCGAGTGACGCCCGGCGGTTGTACGCCGGGACGACGACGCTGACGTCGATCCCCCGATCGGCGCGCTGGCCACTCCCCGTATCCATCGCGCTTCATTATGTGCCGACGACCCGGGCGAACCCCGCCTGCGCCGCGCCGGGCGCGTCACATCGCGCCCGGTCCACCGCAGCCGCATGCGGCCGGAGCCCGCGGCGGCCGTCTGAGTGGCGATGCCGCCGCGCGAGGCGGCAGACTGAGCGCTCACCGAGTCACCGGGGGTTTCGCGTAGATGCGCACCGCGTTGTTCCCAGAGGGTTTCATCTGGGGAGTGTCCACGTCCGCGTTCCAGATCGAGGGCGCCACCGACCGTGACGGCCGGGGCCCCTCCATCTGGGACGCCTTCGCGGGCGGGAGATACGGCGACCCGGCCTGCGACCACTACCTGCGACACGCCGAGGACGTCCGGCTGATGCGGGACCTGGGCATCGCCGCCTACCGGTTCTCGGTCAGCTGGCCACGCGTGCTGCCCGAAGGGCACGGCCGCGTCAACGGCCCTGGGCTCGACTTCTACGACAGGCTCGTGGACGAGTTGCTGGCGGCGGGCATCGCGCCGTACGCCACGCTGTACCACTGGGACCTGCCGCAGGCGCTGCAGGACGCCGGGGGATGGACCGCACGAGACACCGCCCGCCATTTCGCCGACTACGCCCGCGTCGTGCACGACAGGATCGGCGACCGGGTGGACACCTGGTTCACCTTCAACGAGCCGTGGGTGGCCGCCTTCCTCGGCCACGCCTCGGGGGTGCACGCGCCGGGCCTGCGGTCGGCGGCCGACGCCTTCGTCGGCGCCCACCACATGCTGCTCGCGCACGGGCTGGGACTGGAGGCGCTGCGCGCGGGGGGCGCCGCCAAAGCCGGCATCGTGCTGAACCTCTCCCCCGTCCTCACTCCCGCGCAGCTCGGGGACATGTCCGCCGATGTCCCCGAGGAGGACGCCGAGGCGGCGGCGAGGATCGACACCCTGCACAACCGGCAGTTCCTGGAGCCGGTGCTGCGCGGCCGCTACCCCGCCGAGCTGCTGCCGCTGATCGAGAGGATCGCCGGGCTCGGCCACATCCGCGACGGGGACCTCGGCCTCATCGGGCGGCCCGTCGACCTGCTGGGGGTCAACTACTACACGCCCATCACCGTGCAGGCCCAGCCCAGCGCCGCGGCCGACCCGGCCTTTCCGGGCAGTGAGGGCGTCCTGTTCAGCAGCGTGCCCACGGCCGTCACCGCCATGGGCTGGCCCATCATGCCGAACGGCCTGTCCCTGGTCCTGCGGCGCCTGTCCGAGGACTACCCCGAGACCGAGCTGATGATCACCGAGAACGGCGCCGACTTCGAGGACGTCGTGACCGGCGACGGCATCCACGACGTCGACCGGATCAGCTTCGTCGAGGAGCACCTGCGGGCCCTGCGGACCTCGATCGACGAGGGCGCCCGGGTCCGCGGCTATCTGCTGTGGTCGCTGCTCGACTGCGTCGAATGGGCGGACGGCTACCGGCGGAAGTTCGGCATCGTCCACGTCGACTTCACCACGCAGCGGCGGCTGCTCAAGGACAGCGCGCTGTGGTACCGCGACGTGATCAAGCGCAACGGGCTCGGCTCGCAGCGGCCGAAGCGGCCCACGCTGGAGACCGTCGCCGCCCGCGCGGGCGCCTCCAGGGCCACGGTCTCCCGGGTCGTGAACGGGGATACGCGGGTCAATCCCGACGTGCGCGCCGCGGTGCTGCGCGCCGTCCAGGAGCTGGGCTACGTGCCCAACGCCGCCGCCAGAAGCCTCGTCACCCGCCGGACCGACTCGGTCGCGCTCGTCCTGTCGGTCCCCCGGCACGGCGGCGAGGCGCTCACCTCCGCCGTCGTGCAGTACGTCACCAGCGTCCTCGAAGGCGCCGGCAAGCAGATCACCCTCATGCTCGCCGACACGGCCGAAAGCCATCGGCGCATCATCCGGCACGTCGAGGCGCGGCAGGTCGACGGGGTCGTGCTCGTCCCTCCGGACGGCCCGGACACGCTCACCGAGCGACTCGCCCGCACCGGGGTGCCGGTCGTGCTGCTCGGCAAGCCCGTGATCGCCTCTCTCGTGCCGCACGTGGACGTGGACAACGCCGGCGGCGCGAGGGCGGCCACCCGCCACCTCCTCGACCGGGGCCGCCGCCGCATCGGCGTGATCTGCGGCCCCATGGACCTCGTCGCCGTTCAGGACCGCCTCAACGGGCACCTGGCCACACTCCACGAGGACGGGCTGCGGCCGGCGATCGCGCTCGCCGGCCTGGACGGCGCGTCGGGCGCCGCCGCGGCCCGCGAGCTCCTGTCCGGCGACCGGGACCTCGACGCGGTGTTCGCCACCTCGGACGAGCTGGCGATCGGCGCCATGGAGACGGCGCGCGAGAAGGGACTGCGGGTGCCGCAGGACCTCGCGGTCGTCGGCTTCGGCGACATCCACGCCGCCTCCTGCACGACCCCGCCGCTGACCACCGTCCGGGTGCCCGCCGCGGACCAGGCCCTGGCCCTGGCGCGGCTGCTCCTGTCCCGCCTCGAGGGCCGTCACACCAGCCCCGTCGTCCTCCCCACGCGCCTGGTGGTCCGCGCCACCACCTGACCGCCGGTCACCCCGCCGCGCGGGCGGCCGGTCCCCGTCCGCGCGGTCACGCGCATCGGTCAGGGGGAACGCTCCGGGAGGACCGAGCACACGAGGAGGGGTGTCATGAGCGAGACCATCGCCGGAGTCGAGGTTCCCGATTCGACGCTCGCCAGGGAGGCGACCGAACTGGTGCGGGAGGCGGCGACCGATCTGCTCTACCACCATTCACGCCGGGTGTTCCTGTTCGGCTCGTTGCGGGGCCGGCGGCTCGGGCTGCGGGCCGATCCCGAACTGCTCTACGTCGGGGCGATGTTCCACGACCTCGGGCTCACCGAGCGATACCGGCGAACGGACCAGCGGTTCGAGATCGACGGCGCCGACGAGGCCCGCAGGTTCCTCGCCTCCCACGGTGTGCCCGAGGACGGCGTCCGCAAGGTGTGGGAGGGCATCGCCCTGCACACCACGCCGGAGATCCCGTACCGGCTGGAGCCCGAGGTGGCCCTGGTGACCGCCGGTGTGGAGGCCGACGTGCTCGGCCTCGGGCACGCCGATCTCGCGCCCGAGGACATCGCCGCGGTCGTGGCCGCCCATCCTCGCCCCGATTTCAAGAGGCAGATCCTGGCGGCGTTCACCGAGGGCTTCAAGGACCGGCCCGCCACCACGTTCGGCACCGTCAACGCCGACGTGCTGGAACATTTCGTGCCCGGCTTCCGGCGCGTCGACTTCGTGGAGGTGATTCAGAGTTCCGCCTGGCCCGAGTGACCGGCCTGCTATCGATCTTTTCACCGGTACGGCATAGGTTGTCCGTGTCGTCCCCCGGTGCGAAGGCAGGTCGTTGTGACTCAGGAGCTCAGCCACGAGCGGTTCGAGGCCCTCAAGCGCGAATTCGACGCGATCGACGGCGACGGCGACGGCTTCATCACCGAGGCCGAGCTGCTGTCGCACTTCCCCGGCCTGCCGCCGGAGGCGATCGGCGCGCTCGACCGGGACGCCGACGTGGACGCCGACGGCCGGTTCTCGCTTGAGGAGTTCATCCGCCTGACCGGCGCCCGCGACTGATCCGCCGCCACCCGTCGCGACAAAAACTGCGCCTCACGCAAATTTACGGCTTACGCATCTTTGCGCCGCACGCAAGTAGCTGTATGGTGGTCCCTGTGAGCAGGGAAGGCGAACGTCCGGGGCTGCGCGAGCGCAAGAAGCAGGAGACGCGCACCGCGCTGAGCTGGGCGGCGATCCGGCTCACCGTGGAGCGTGGGCTGGAGAACGTACGCGTGGAGGACATCGCGGCGGCGGCGGGCGTCGCGCCGCGAACCTTCAACAACTACTTCTCCAGCAAGGGCGAGGCGATCGCCGCCAGGCACCTCGACCGCGCCCGCCTGATCGCACAGGAGCTGCGCCGCCGCCCGGCGTCGGAGCCCCTGTGGGAGGCCATCAAGGCCTCAGTGCTGACCCAGCTCGCCCTGGGTGAGAGCTACGGCACGGGGCAGCCGGACCAGCAGTGGCAGACCGGCATCCGGCTCATGATCAGTGAGCCCTCGCTGCAGGGCGAGATGCTCAAGGCCGACGCCATCGCCGAGGACGAACTGGCCGGGGCCATCGCCGAGCGGACCGGCACCGACGTCGCCCGCGACCTCTATCCGCGCCTGGTGGCGGGCGCGGCCGGGGCCGCGATCAGGGTGGCGATGGACCACTACCTGCGGTCCGATCCCCCGGTGCCCATCCGGCCGCTCATCGAGGACGCGCTCGGCCGGCTCGCCGCCGGACTGCCCGAGCCCTGACAGACGGACGCCCGATCCGAGGCGTCCGGAAACCCATCGTGTGACGTGCCGCACCGGCACGCCGCGCGGCTCCGCACGCCCTGACGCCGTCGCCACGACAGCCCGGCGCCGGCCCTTTCACTCGCCATGCCGAGAATCCGGCCTGCCGCGAACTCACCCTCGCCGAAGCTCGCCCTGCCACGAGTTCTGCCATCTGTCCATGCGCAATGCCCTGCCCGAAACGTCAAGGAGGACCACCATGACCGAAGACGTCGTGATCGCCGGTGCCGGACCGAACGGGCTGATGCTCGCCTGCGAGCTGAGCCTGGCCGGAGTCCGGCCGACAGTGCTGGACCGCCTGCCCGGGCGCACGCAGGAGAACCGGGCCAACGGACTGGTCGGCCAGGTCGTGCGGGCCCTCGACCGCCGCGGCCTGTACGAACGCCTGAGCGGCAGCGCCGAGCCGCCCCGGCCGAGCCCGGCCTTCGTGTTCGGCGCCATGCCCCTCGACCTGAGCCGGCTCGACGACAACCCGGTTTACGGCCTGCCGGTGCCTCAGCGCCGGATCGAGCAGGTGCTGGAGGAGCGCGCGCTCGAGCTCGGCGTCGAGATCCGCCGGGGTCACGAGCTCACGTCCCTCTCCCAGGACGAGGACGGGGTCACCGTGGAGGTCGCCGGGCCCGAGGGCGCATATCGGCTGCGCACCCGCCACCTTGTCGGCGCGGACGGCGGGCACAGCGTCACCCGCAAGCTGTGCGGCATCGGCTTCCCAGGGGTGACCAGGGACGGCTCGACATCGCGTGGTGGGCACGTCACCGTGCCGGCCGAGCTGATCGACCCGGTGACCGGCGGGCTGAACGTGCCCGGTTACGGGCCGATCCCGCCGTTCATGCACCACCGCACCGACCACGGCCTGTTCGTGTACGCGCCGTTCCCCACCGGGACGCTCGTCCACACCACCGAGTGGAGCCAGGACGGCGACGACCAGCCGATGAGCCTGGACGAGCTACGCCGGAGCATCCGGCGCGTGCTCGGCGCCGACCTGCCGTTCGGCCCGCCCGAGGGCGAGGGCCCGCACCAGCTGCGCCGTCTGACCGGTGGCAACACCCGCCTGGCGGAACGCTTCCGGGACCACAGGGTGCTGCTGCTGGGCGACGCCGCGCACGTGCACAGCGCGATCGGCGGCCCCGGCCTCAACCTGGGTCTGCAGGACGCGATCAACCTGGGCTGGAAGCTCGCCTCCGAGATCCACGGCTGGGCTCCGCCCGGCCTGCTCGACAGCTACGAGACCGAGCGGCGCCCGGCCGCGGAACGCGTCGTCATGCACACGCAGGCGCAGTCCGCGCTGATCGCTCCCGGGCCGGAGGTGACCGCGCTGCGCGCCCTGTTCGGCGAACTGCTGCGCGACGAACGCACCGTGAAGCACATCGCGGACATGATGTCCGGCGCCGACATCAGGTATGACCTCGAAGGGACCCACCCCCTCACCGGGCGTCCCGCCCCCGACCTCGTGCTGGAGACGGAGACCGGCTCCGTACGGCTCGCCGAGCTGACCCGGACCGCCCGGCCGCTGCTTTTCGACCTGACGCCCGGCGCCGCGCTGGCCGGGGCACTCGACGGCTGGCACGACCGCGTGGACCTCGTCGCCGCGAAGCCGAGCCGGGAAGGCCTCCCCACCGCGCTGCTGCTGCGACCGGACTGCTACGTGGCCTGGGCGTCGGACTCCCCCACCCCCGACGCGAAGGAGCGCGACGCCCTTCGTACGGCGCTGACCTCGGCGTTCGGCGCCGCCCGCTGAGGCATCAGGCGAAGGCGGCGAGGATGGCCTCGGTCGTGTCGATCTGCGCGATCCGCGGCAAGATCACCTCCAGAGCGTTCTCGTGCGCCGAGGCGACCAGGTCCGTGACCGCGTCGGAGGCCACCGCGATCTCATAGCCCCGCTCCCTGGCGCCGCGCGCGGTGGACTCCACCCCGATGCTGGTGGAGATGCCCGCCAGCACGATCCCCGTGATCTTCCTGCGGCGCAGTTGCAGGTCGAGTTCGGTGCCGTGGAAGGCGTCCCAGCCCCGTTTGGTGATCAGGATGTCCGTCGGCCCGTCCGGGACGCGCTCGTCGTACTCGGCGAAGTCTGGCGCGGGCGTGATCGCGGGCCCGGGCGCGTCCGTCCGGGCCCGCACCACGTCACCGCCGTCGGCGGAGAACGCCACCCGCACCCGGACGACCGGGAGGCCCGGCTCACGGGCGGCTTCCGCCAGCCGGGCGGCGTTGGCGGCCACATCGGCCGCCGGATGCACGGTGGGCAGGGCGGTGATCCCCTTCTGAAGATCGATCAGGACGACGGCCGTACGGTCGTCGAGCAGTGTGACGGGCATGTGAGCTCCTTTGGAAGTTAGACAGCCAAACTGTACAGCCTTGCTGAATAAATTACCCAGCGAGGCTGTGCATCTCGGCTACGCTGAGCCCATGAGGGACGCCTCCGAGGTCGCCGCCGAGCTGAGGCTCGTGGTCGGGCAGCTGGTCAGACGGGTGCGTGAGGACGACCCGATGCCACCGGGAGTCATCGCGGTGATCGGCCTGCTCGGCCGGGAGGGCCCGATGACCACCAGTGAGCTCGCCGCCGCACAGCGGGTGCGCCCGCAGTCGATGGCCCGCACCGTCGGCCGGCTGATCGAGCAGGGGCTCGCCGAGCGCGGCACGCACCCCGTCGACGGCCGCAAGGCCCCCGTCTCGCTGACCGCGGCAGGGCTCGCCACCCTGGAGGAGGTACGCGACCGGCGGGCCGACTGGCTCGCCGAGGCGATCGAGGACACGTTGTCCTCCTCCGAGCGGGAGACGCTGGCGAGCGCGGTGGACCTGGTCCGCCGCCTGGTCGACCGGGCGCCGTCCGCGCCGCGCCGCGGGACCTGAGGCGTCAGCCGGCGGCGCCGGACAGCTCGGGGTTCTGCTGGCGGATGGGAGTGAAGAACGCGGCGACCGCGATCAGCAGGCAGGCCACCCCGGCCAGCAGGCAGACCACCGCGACGCCGTGGTGCTGCGCGCCCCAGGTCAGCACGGCCGCCCCCGCGGGGCCCAGCGAGAAGTGGATCGTCCAGAAGGCCGCGGTGACTCTGCCCAGCAGGTGGTCGGGCGTGACCTGCTGGCGCAGCGACATCGAGCAGATCCCGGCCACGCTGACGCAGGCGAGATAGCCGGCGGCCGTCGCCGCGGCCACCGGGACGTGGGCGGACAGGCCGAGTCCCGCGATCGCGAGCCCGGCGAGCGAGATCGCCCCGATCCAGGACGCGCCGAACCCCAGCCTCCGGCGCACGAGACCGACGAGGAGCGAGCCGGCGACGGTGCCGAGCGCGCCGATCGCGAGCACCACGCCCACAGCGCCGTCGGGCTGGCCGAGGTCGTGCTTGAGGTGGTAGATCAGCACGTCGGTCAGCCCGAGGGTCAGGAAAATGAAGAACGACAGCAGGACGGTCAGGGCACGCAGCACCGGCTGCCGCCACAGGAAGCGGGCCCCGGCGAGCAGCTCGTGCCAGGGCCCCCGTGCTTCCTCCGGCGAGAGCGAGGGCGCCGGCTGCCGTCTGAGCCGGATCAGCAGGATGCCCAGCGCGGAGACCCCGAAGCTGGCCGCGTTGATCGCGATGGCGGCCGTGGGGCCGAACCAGCCCGCGACCACCCCGGCCAGCAGCGGCCCGCCGACCCCCGCCGCGGCGGCGGTGGCGCCCAGCCGCCCGTTGGCCTCGGTGATCCGGTCCGCGTCGACCAGGCCCCGCACCGCCGTGACGTACGCGACCTGGAAGACCATGCCGATCGCCTCGCAGAGCGGCAGGACCACGTAGAGCAGCCAGACCTTCGGCCCGAAGGCCCAGGCGATCGGGACGATCCCGTACAGCGCCATCCTCGCCACGTCGCACCAGATCAGCAGGCGCCTGCGGTCGAGCCGGTCGACCAGGACCCCGGCGAAGACCCCGGCCACCACCGACGCGGCGCTCGCCACGCCGGTCAGCAGGCCCATCTGCGCGACCGACCCGGTCACGTGCAGCACGAGCAGCGGGACGGCGATCAGGGCGAACGAGTCCCCCGCGACCGACAGCGTCTGGGATCCCCAGAAGAGGGTGAAGTTCCGGTCACGCCACAGTTGTGATCCTTTGCCCACCCCGCCATGCTGCCGCACCGACCTGTGAAGGGCGCCCCGGGCCTTGGGGGCACGGTGGTCATTCGGTTCGGGCCGTCAGCGGCCTTCCGGCGCGCCGGACGGGACCGTCAGGCGTTCGAGCACCACGACCGGGATGGCGCGGGCCGTGCGGGCCTGGTAGTCGCCGTACCCGGGCGCGACGCGGACGACGTGCTCGAACAATCGCTCGCGCCGCTCCCCCTCGGCCGGCACGGCGACGGCGTCGAACACCTCCTCGCCCACTTCGACCCGTACGGCCGGGTGCGCCAGCAGGTTGTGATACCAGGCAGGGTGGCGGGGCGCGCCGCCCGCGGACGCGACGACGAGCAGCGCGTCGCCGTCGCGGACGTAGCCGAGGGGAACGGTGTGCTCCCGTCCCGACCTCGCGCCGACCGTGGTGAGCAGAAGCAGGTCGCCGCCCTCGAAGGGGCCGCCGACCTTGCCCCCGTTGGCGCGGAACTCGTCGATGACGGACTGGTTGAAAGACACGCGGAGAACTCCAAGAACGATGCGGGTTTTGAGCCTGCGAGATGTCGCGCAGGCGAAGTGCGGTGCCGGCACGCCGCTTCGAGCCGGGACGGCCGAACGGGAACGGCACCGCGACGCGGCGATGCTCGGGGCGCCTGCTCCGGGGATACGATCACCCGGCGGTGCAGCGTCAGGCGGGAGGTGCGGAGTGGGCACTCACGGCGTCGGTCCCTTCACGAAGGTGCGGCCCGGCCACCGATCGGACCATCGCCGCCTCCCTTGGACGGCGTTCACGTGATCGGCGCCACGCGGCACGCCGATCATTAGAGCCGGGCCTGTCCGCACCTGTCAATGCCGGTACACACGCCGAGGAGACGGCCACATGGCGGGCCAGGACACCACGATCCGGCGCGGTGGGCCTGATACTCACCGTGATGGCCGAGGAGCTCGGGCTGCGCCGCGCCGAGGCGCACACGCGGCTGGAGAACCTGGCCTCGCAGCGGGTGCTGCGCGCCAACGGCTTCCGCCCCTGGGGCGTCGCCCATTCCCACATCTCCCTGGACGGCGCATGGCATGACGAGGTGTTCTGGCAGCGCCTGCTGGACGAGGCACCCCCGTCTTGACCATCGCCTGGTACACCAGTTGAAGATTCCCGGCGCGTCGCGTGCCACTCCTTGACCATGACGTCGAAACTCACCCTCCGTAACCGTCTCGCGGAGGAGGAGTTCGTGGTCACAATCGACCGTCGGGGATTCGCCAAACTGGCCGGGCTGGGCGCGGTGGGATCGGTCATGAGCCCGGCCCTGGGCGCGGCTCCCGCCTCGGCGGGGCGCGCGCCGTACACGGGAGAGCGCTGGCAGGCCTGTCTTCGGGTGGCGCGCGACCACCTGCTCGTCGACAAGGACGGCAACGACCTCAAGCACCACTACCTGAAGGTCCTCATCGACGAGGGCCTGCCCAGGACCCGTACGCGCAAGAGGGTGCTGATCGTGGGGGCGGGCATCTCCGGCCTCGTGGCCGCGACGCTGCTGAAGCGGGCGGGACACCACGTCACCGTCATCGAGGCCAACGGCAACAGGATCGGCGGCCGGATCAAGACCTTCCGGACGGGGTTCTCGGACCGGCGGCAGTACGCCGAGGCGGGGGCGATGCGCATCCCCGACTTCCACCCGCTGACGCTGGCGCTCATCGACAAGCTCGGCATCACGCGCAGGCCCTTCTACAACGTCGACGTGCCGCCCGGCGCGCAGCCCCGCGGACCGGTGCCGCCGGTCGTCTACACCTCCTACCAGGGGCGGGAGTGGCGTTCCGGCCCGCCCAAGGGGACCTTCACCGCCCCCGCACGGATGAACCACACCCTCATCCACGTCAACGGCCTCACCCAGCGGCGTGACGAGTACGCCAAGGACCCTCGCCGGATCAACGCCTCGTTCGGGCTCAGGGACGGCCGCACCGCGGCCCGGATCCTCGACGAGGCACTGGACCCGGCGCGGGACTACTACTCCGAGCGGAGGGGTGACAAGCGGATCGACAAGCCGCTGCCGGATCTGATCGAGGGCTGGGCCCGGCTGCTGCACGACTTCGACGGCTACTCGATGTACGCCTACCTGAAGGAGCACGCGAAGCTGAGCGACGAGGCGATCGACGCCATCGGCACGCTGGAGAATCTCACCTCCCGGCTGCCGCTGTCGTTCATGCACACCTTCCTCACCCGCAGCCTCGTCAACCCGGCCGTCACCTACTGGGAGATGGCCGGCGGCAGCAGGGAGCTGCCGTACGCGCTGGAGCCGGGCCTGCGCGAGGAGATCCGGATGGACCGCAGGGCCGTACGGATCGAGACGTCGAAGCGGGGCGTCCGCATCTCGACGGTCAGCGAGGCGGGCAGCACCGAGTCGGAGTTCACGCGGCAGACTCCGCGGGAGACGTTCGAGGGCGACGTGGCGATCATCACGGTCCCGTTCTCCGCGTTGCGCCACGTCGAGATCGCGCCGGCCATGTCCTACTCCAAGCGCCGATCGATCATGGAGCTGCACTACGACTCCGCCACGAAGGTGCTGCTGGAGTTCCGCAGGCGCTGGTGGGAGTTCACCGAGGAGGACTGGAAGCGTGAGCTCGGCTCCCGCTACCGGCCGGGGCGGGCGGCGCACGTGACGGGCGGCGGCTCGGTCTGCGACAACGCCAACCGGTTCATCTACTTCCCCTCCCACCCCGTGCCCGGCAGCGAGGGCGGCGTCGTGCTGGCCAGCTACTCGTGGGCCGACGACGCGACCCGGTGGGACTCCATGGACGACGAGGAGCGGTACGGCTACGCGCTGCGCGGGCTCCAGGAGGTGCACGGAGACCGCGTCGCGGAGTTCTACACCGGCCGGGGCCAGACCCAGAGCTGGATGCGCAACCGCTACGCCTTCGGCGAGGCCGCGGTCTTCACGCCCGGCCAGATGACCGAGATCCACCCCGCCATCGCCGTTCCCGAGGGCCCGCTGCACTTCGCCGGGGAGCACACCTCGCTCAAGCACTCCTGGATCGAGGGCGCGCTGGAATCGGCCGTACGCGTGGCCCTGGAGGTCAACGGCTGACCCGTGCTCCCGCGGGGTCCTCGTGCCCGGGGCCCCGCGGGTCTCCCCACGGCCGGTGCCGGGACGTCCGGGAACGACCGGTCGCCCGGTACGCGCCGGCCCTACCGTTCCGGGCTCGCGGGATCCGGCTCGATCTCGGCTCTCATCGGCTGCCAGGGCGAGGCGTCGAACACCAGCATGATCGAAACGATCTTGCCGTCGTCCAGGCGGAAATGCTCGGCGGTCCGCTGCGTGCCGGCGGGCGTCGCGGTGTGCACGTCGTACACCAGCGTCGCCTCGGCGTCGCCGTACAGCTCGCTGATGAGATCGACCCCGGTCACGATCGACACGAATCCGGGCAACGTCGCCAGATGCCCCTCCCGGTCGGTGGAGCTGAAGAACGGGCTCTGGAACCGGAAGGGCTCTCCCAGGTGCGCGGCGGCCGCGGGCACGTCCCCGCGGAAACGAGCCTCGTGATACTCGCGTACCGCGCGGTGTGTCTGTTCTCGGGTGGACATGGTCATGACGGAGATCCCATCTGACGGAGGTGGGCGGCGAGGCGCCGCTGGTTGGCGGCCAGGCGCAGGCACAGATCGCGGAGCACGGCCAGCTCCTCGGACGCGAACCCCTGGAACAGCGCCTTCATGGCCTGCTGCGACGGCTTGCGGAACGCCTCGACCCAGTCCCGGCCGGCCGGGGTGATCTCGGCGAGGACCGAACGCCGGTCTCCCGGGTCGGGGACCCGGCGGACCAGCCCGTCGCGTTCCAGCGTGTCGACCAGTCCGGTGACGTTGCGGGAGCTCACCCCGGCCGCCCTGGCGAGCTCGCCGATGCTGATCCCCCGGTCGCTCCCGGCGAGCCGGATCAGCAGGTCGAGAGCGCCCGCGCTGACCCCTCTGCCCTCGGAGCCGTGGGCCCGCAGCCGCTCGACCGCATGCGACGCGGTGCGGACGGCCGCGCTCGCCTCGAACGCGGGCAGATCGCCGTCGTCACCGGCGATCCACGCCATCGCCGCCCTGGCTCGCGGGTCGTAGAGGAAGCCGTCAGGATCGCGCTCGAAAGTATCTACGTCCTTCATAGTAAGAACGTAGATTAGTACGTACTTCCATATTTTGCGATCTCTTGCCGCGGGCAGCCCGCCTCGCCCTCAGCAGGGCGGGGCTTCGTCGCAGGCGGCCACCTCCGTACAGGCCGTCTCCGCGCCGCCCGTGGCCAGCTGCTGGAGCAGGCCGTAGAGGGTCTCGCGCTGGTCGTGGTCGAGCGCGCCGAGCACCTCGTCCTCGACCGCCGCCAGCGCGAACTCGGCCTTCGCGAGCCGCTTCGCCCCGGCCTCGGTGAGTTCGACGATGTGCCTGCGGCGATCCTCCGGCGACCGCCGCCGCTCGATCAGCTTCTCGGCCTCCAGGTCGTTGAGCAGTCCGACGACGTTCGTCCCGTCCATTTCCAGCGTGCTCGCGAGCGCCTGCTGGGTGCTGCCGCCGCGGTCCCGCAGCACCGTGAGGGCGACGAGGTGGCGGGGACGCAGGCCGAGCGGCGCGAGCACCGACTCGGAACGAAGGCGCAGACGGCGCGCGAGGTGATCGAGCAGCGCGCCACACCGGTGCACCGGCTGGTTGACGACGGGGAGGGACGTCATGGTCCAACTCTAGACGACTTGACCTCTGATAAGCAGAGGACTAATCATTGGTGCAGCATCAATCATCTGCGAAAGGCCAGAAGATGTCTCATCTGCTGCACATCGACGCGAGCATCCAGGGCGAGCGTTCGGTCAGCCGCAAGCTCACCGCGCGGGCCGTCGCCGCCTGGCGCGCCACGCATCCCGGGGGCACCGTCACCTACCGCGACCTGGGCGGCTCCCCGCTCCCGCATCTCGACCAGGACAGCGGCCTGGCCCGGATGCTCCCGCCGGAGCAGCACACCCCCGCCCAGGCGGCCTCGTGGAGGTTGACGGAACAGTTGGTCGGCGAGGTGAGGCAGGCCGACACGATCGTGCTCGGGCTCCCGCTCTACAACTACGGGGCGCCCAGCGCCGTCAAGGCCTGGGTCGACCACCTCATCGCCCCCGAGCTGTCGTACGACCCCACGACGGGGCAGGGTCTGCTGGGCGGCCGTGACTTCCTGGTCCTCGCGAGTCGCGGGGGCGGCTACGGAGCGGGAACCCCCCGCGAGGGGTGGGATCACGCGGAGCCGTGGCTGCCGCACGGCCTCTCCATGACGGGCCTGCAGCCGCGCTTCATCACGGCCGAGCTCACCCTCGCCTACGTCACCCCCTCGATGACCGAGCTGATTCCGCTGGCCGACAAGAGCCTCGCGGCGGCGGAGCAGGCGATCGACGGCCTCTGGGCTCCCGTCGCCGCCGCATAAGGGCCCCCGGCGGAAGCGGGCATCCGCCCGGCGAAAGGCCCCTTCCCCGGCGCGGGAAGGGGCCTTCGCCGTCGAGGGCGCCCCGATGGCCGCGTCAGCCGCCGATGCCGGAGTTCTCCGCGGCGGTGACGATCGTGGTCGCGTCCTCCGGCAGGAGATATCCGGCGTTCACCGACGCCTGCGCGGCCGACCGCACCCTGCTCACGTAGTCGGCGTGCGTCGGATAGAGCCGGCCGAGCACCGGCTCGGCCGTACGCGGCAGGAACGGGTCGGACGGGTCGCCCGCGTTGTGCCGGTCCCACGAGTCGGCGTCGCCGTTCCACGGATCGCGGGCGCCGTAGAGGCCGCAGAAGACGCCGCTGCCGCGGGTGTCGCGCTCTCCCGTGAGCGTGCGCGTCGGCACCGCCACGTCGGGGAGCCGGATGCCGCCCACGGCCAAACCCGTGCTCGGGTCGCGCAGATCGGGGTGCAGTGCCGCCCCGCTCGGCGGCCGGGGCCCGCCCCTCGCCCAGGTGGCCAGGTGACGCAGCGCCGCGTTCATGGAGTAGTGGCCGGGTCCGTCGTTGAACGGAGCCGACCCGGCGGCGCAGTCGGCGCTCGGCGCGGCGGAGCCCGCCGACTTCCGCACCGTCGCCTCACCGAGGTCGTACGCCCACTGGTCGCCGTGCGCCGTACCGGCCAGTTCCCAGTGCACGATCCGGTCGGTGTCCGGTTGCCGGGCGGCAAACGCCGTCGGGACGTCGGTCTCGGTGAGCACGACGAACGTCGGCACCGGCAGGTCCGTACGGATCCTGCTCGGGTTCGGCATCGTCAACACGTCGAGCAGCTCGCCGCTGATCGGAGAGCCGACCGCACCGTTGCTGTGGATCAGGAAGCCGTCGTACACCTTCGACACGGGCTGAACGGCGTTGACGTACGTCGTCATGAAGCCGGCCGACTGCGACTCGCCGTCGGCGAGCAGCGTCGTGACGTGCAGGCCGCCGAGCGGGTCCGGCCCGTCCGGCGTACGCAGCGCCTGCCCGGCTTGGGAGAAGATGTCGTACGCGTAGGCGTCGCCGGGGTGGACGAGGCTGCCATACCGTGCCGGGTCCCAGCCCTTGAGACCGCGTATCTCGCCGAGGCCGCCGTTGACGCCGACCTCCTGCGCCGAGACGCCGACCCACGCGTAGCCCTTGCGCAGCAGTTCGTCGCGCTCGAACCAGTAGTCCGGGGACAGTTCAATCTGGCCGCTCACGTTGAGCCACTCCACCACGACCGCGCCGTTGAACCTCGCCGGGTCGGCAGGCCGGCGGACCAGGAGCCGGGTCTTGTACGCGGCGCGGCTGGAGGCCCGGACGTTCCACCGGCCGTCCGAGGTCCAGACGCCGGACTTGGCGTAGGAGGTGGCGGTGCCCTCGATGAAGTACTCGCTCTCGGTGAAGCCGAACGAGCCGAGATCCTCCGCCGCGGCGAGGAACGGGAAGCCGCGGTCGCCGGCGGCCGGGACGCTGACGACCGGGTTCGCCGCGGCGGCCTGGGCGGCCGGTGGGGCGCCGAGGAGGGCGGCGGCGAGCGCCGCCCCCAGCGCAGCGGCGGTGATACGCCGCCGGGGGGACCGGACGGGTACGCGCACGGGTTACCTCCGTGAGACGAGTGCCGGGAAGGCTTGGACGAGTGCCGGGAAGGCTTGGACGAGTGTCCGGAAGGCACAGTGTCACCCGCTCTGCAGGTCCCGTAATCGGCGGAATCACCGGCGTTTCCTACTGGGCCTGAGTGTCGCCCGCCTGGGCCTGCCGGCGGCGGAACTCGTCGAACGACGCGCGGCCGAGGGCGATCCGGGTGGACGCTGTCGTTTCCGAGGGGACGCTCCCTGGCGGGTCGAATGAGAACTATCGTGACCAACATGGAAAACGCCCCTCAGCGCCGCGACTCCCCGACGTCTCACCTGCGCGCCTCCGACAGCGACAGGGAGCAGGTCGCCGCCATACTCGGTGAAGCCCTGAGCACCGGGCAGCTGAGCCACGAGGAGTACTCCGAACGCCTCGACACCCTCTACCAGGCCAAGACGGTCGGGGAACTCGATGTCCTCACCCACGACCTGCAGGTCGAGCGGCAGCGCCCGGCCGCGAGCCCGGTGTCCTACGCGCCGAGCGCGACCACCGATCCGGACAACATCATCGCCGTCTTCGGCGGCGCCGACCGCAGGGGCCGCTGGCGGGTGCGACGTCAGACCAAGGCGCTGGCCGTCTTCGGCGGCGTGCGGTTCGACCTGACCGAAGCCGAGTTCGAGGCCAAAGAGGTCGAGATCACGATCAACGCGGTCTTCGGCGGGGCCGAGATCATCCTGCCCGAGGGGGCCGAGGTGCGCTGCAAGGGCGTCGGCATCTTCGGCGGCTTCGACGTGGCCAACAGCCCGACCGTCGACCCGTCCGCGCCGGTCATCGTGATCAAGGGCCTGGCGTTGTTCGGCGGAGTGGCCGGCAAGGTCCGGCGCCGGCGCGACGGCTGAGCGGCCCGCCCCGGGCGCTTCCCCAATCAGCGGCGAATGGATGAGGTGACCTGTCCTGGCCGAGCCGGACTTCCTGCTCTCCGCACGAGCGTCGTACGACGCGGTGGCCTCGGCGTACGAGGGGCGCTTCCACGACGAACTGGCGGCCAAGCCCGTCGAACGCGCGATGCTCGGGGCGTTCGCGGAGCTGGTGCCGCCTGCCGAGCCGGTCGCCGACATCGGTTGCGGCACCGGTCACGTGACGGCGCACCTGCGCGACCTGGGGCTGCCGGTGTTCGGGATCGATCTGTCGCCCCAGATGGTCGCGCTGGCGCGGCGGCAGCATCCCGGGCTGCGGTTCGACGAGGGAACCATGACGGCGCTGGATCTGCCGGACCGGACCCTCGGCGGCATCCTGTCCATGTATTCGATCATCCACATCCCGCGAGAGCGTCTGCCGCAGGTGTTCGCCGAGTTCCACCGGGTCCTGGTGCCGGGCGGCCGTGCGCTGCTCGTGTTCCAGGTCGGCGACGCCCACGAGCGTCGCACGGAGGCGTTCGGCCGGTCGATCTCGCTCGACTGCTACTGGCGGTCCCTGGAGCACATCGCCGGGTTGCTGGGCCGGGCCGGGTTCGCCGAGGACGCCCGCCTGCTGCGCGAGCCCGACGAGCACGAGAAGCTCCGGCGCGGCTGTCTCCTCGTCCGCCGACCGGCGGACGGCGTCTGATCGGGATCGCCCCCTTGTGACGTCGCCGTCACCGCTCGCCAGGCGGCTTGCGCCAGATCATGATCTCGGTCGCGGGAAGACGCTCGGCGAAGCGGTCGCCGGGTGACGCCTGCCGCAGCACCGTACGCAGGTCACGCTCGAAGTCCCCCAACCTGTCGCCGAACAGGTGCGGCGCGGAATCGGATCGGGAGAACACCCACGCCACGATGTCGTCCGCGGTGCGGTCGACCACTTCCCCGGCCGGCACGACATGTCGTTCGAAGTCCTCGAACCCGGCCCGCGCCAGGACGAGGTCCTCCCGGTCCGGCGTGCCGGCGGCGAGCGTTCCCTGCCCCGCGCGGCGTACCGGGCCGAGGTGCCGGCGCACCAGGTCGCCGATCCGCGCGTACGGAGGAGCGGGCAGCGGCAGTGGCGCCGGTTCGGCGAGCGGCGTCTTCAGATCGCTCATGTGGACGAACGCGCCTCCCGGCTCCAGCATGTCCCGCACTGTCCCAGCGACGCGATCCCGATCCGTCCAGTGGAAGGACTGAGCGAACAGAACGGCCCGGAACGTCCCCAGACCGGCCGGCAGGTCCTCCGCACGGGCAGCCACCCAGCGCGCGTTGGTCACCCCGCGACGCTCGGCCTGCCGCTCGGCCTCGGCCAGCATGTCCTCGTCCGGGTCGATGCCGACCACCTCGGTGAAGAACCGCGCGAGAGCGAGTATCACGGTGCCCGGTCCGCAGCCGACGTCGAGGAGCCGGCCCCGGCCGTCCAGGCCGAGGACCGCGGCCAGTGTTTCCGCGAACCCCGGAGCGTACGGAAGCCTGCCGCGCTCGTAGAAGGCCGCGCAGCCCTGAAACAGGGTGTTGTCCCACTGCCACCGGTCGGGCATGTCGATTCCTCCACAAGTCACAGGACGTCGGCGCTCGCCCGCACGAACCGGAGTTCCACCCGTCAAGGTACCCCTTACTTCTGCAGGAGGGAAAAAGGAGCCGAGAGCCGTTTGCGGCCCTGCCGAGCGGAAAAGCAAGCCCAATAAGAATGGCCCGCCCGGCGTTCTCGAAAAGACGCCGGAATGCTGGACAGCCGCACGCTCAATGGGGAGAAAATGGCCAAGTGTCCTAACATTGTCGGGTTCGTTGCGATGTTCTCCGCTCTCACCGGAGGGGCCGTACCCTTGGGCACTCCCGCCGTCGCCGAATCCACTGTCGACACCACCCTGACCAGCCAAGACGGCGATCACCCGGCAGCCCATAAGCGTCAACACGACAAGCAGCGGCAGTCGGTACGCGAGCGGCAGCGCCAACGTCAGAACCTGCTCCGCGACGTCACGCTCGCCGTTACGCCGGTGCAGAAAGGCGGCACGGATTCACGGGCCCTGCCGTACAACTGGCAGAAATCGGATGCGGTCGCGAATTCTTACAACAATCAGGACAGCCGGTCGGAGATCACAAGCCAGCCCGCACAGAACGCGGATTCGTCCTCGACCACGCCGGACGCCTCCCCCGGCGCGAAGATGCTGGCGTACCTGCGGGATCAGGCCGCGGACGAGAAGTTCACCGGCTCGGTGCTGGTGATGCGACGTGGGGAGGTGCTGGCGCGCTTCGCCGCCGGCGAGGCCGACGAGGAAAGGCACATTCCCAACCGGCCGGACACGATCTACCGGGTCATGTCGATCACCAAGCAGTTCACCTCGATGCTCGTGCTGAAACTGCGCGACCGCGGGCTGCTCAAGCTGGACGACCCGGTCTGCCCGTATCTCGTCCCGGCCTACATCAAGGCCTGCCCGGCAGCGTGGCGGCCCATCACGATCCGGGAGTCGCTCACACACACCTCGGGCATCCCCAACGTCGAGAAGCTGCCCAGCTACCTCGCCGATGTCACGCGGCCGACCACGACCCGGGAGCTCATCCGGAAGTTCGCGAACCTGCCACTGGACTTCAAGCCCGGCACCAGCTGGAAATACACCAACTCCGGTTACGTCCTGGCCGGCGCGATCATTCAGGCGGTGACGCACAAGCCGTACGGCGACGTACTGCAGGAGCTGATCACCGGCCCGCTGCACCTCCGGAACACCGGTTACAGCAGGAGATATCCGCCCGAGGGATACGCGAAGGGCTACTTCACGCTCGGGTCACCGGCCCCGCTCCTCAACGGCTCCGAACTGTTCGCCGCGACCGGCATCTACTCCACCGTCGACGACATCGCCCGCTGGGATCGGGCGTTCGGCTCCTACCGAGTCGCACCGCCCGCCACCGTCAAGCAGGCGTTCACGCCACAGGCGCCGTGCCCCTCCACCGGCTGCCTCGACCTGCCGTCGACCGCGTACGCCTTCGGCTGGCTCGTCGACCGGCTCCAGGGGCACCGACTCCGGTACCACCCGGGTCTCTTCATGGGCTACACGGCCAGCAACATGTACCTGCCCGACGACGACATCCAGGTCGTCGTGCTCAGCAACGTGCAGGACACCGACACCGCCGGTATCGCCCGCCACCTCGCCACGCTTGCCCTCGACAGTTGAGCGCGGGCTGCCGTCACGACGGCGGCCGCCGCGTGGTCACGCCGTACCGGCGAGTGCGGGGGATGCCGGGCCGATCAGGGCCGACATGCGGGCCAGTACGGCGGGCTTGATCCAGTAGTACACCCACGTGCCCCGGCGTTCGGAGTCGATGAGCCCGGCCTGCTTGAGCACCTTGAGATGGTGGCTGATCGTCGGCGGGGTCAGGTCGAAAGCCTCCGTCAGGTCGCACACGCAGGTCTCGCCGCCCTCGTGACAGGCGATCAGGGACAGCAGGCGCAGCCGTACCGGGTCGGCGATCGCCTTGAACAGCGGCGCCAGCTCGACGGCCTCGCTCTCCGACAGGGGCGCGCACGCCAGCGGTGCACAGCACGCCGCGTCCGCGTCGACGATGGGCAGCACTTGCTTCGACATGCTTCTAATTTGACACATATCTATGCGTGGGCACAAACTGCGGGTACACGTTGATTAGAAGTCCATCGAAGCAGGTGGGATGTGGCCACGGCTGCCCGCCGCTTCCGGCCAAGGAGGGCCCATGTCCCGCGTCCAGCTCGCCCTGCGCGTCGCCGACCTGGAAGGTTCGATCGCCTTCTACTCCAAGCTGTTCGGCGTCGAGCCCGCCAAGCGGCGGCCCGGCTACGCCAACTTCGCCATCGCCGAGCCCCCGCTCAAGCTCGTCCTCCTCGAGGGCGAGGAGGGCGAGCCGACCCGGATGGATCACCTCGGCGTCGAGGTCGACGACAGCGCTCAGGTCACCACCGCGACCGACCGCCTGAAGGAGGCCGGCCTCGCGACCTTCGAGGAGAACGACACCACCTGCTGCTACGCGCTGCAGGACAAGGTGTGGGTGCACGGCCCCGGCGGCGAGCCCTGGGAGGTGTACGTGGTCAAGGCCGACGCCGACACCCTCATCAAGCAGGCCGACCCCGTCTGCTGCGCCACCGACGACGCCGAAGAGGAGACTGCGAGCGCGAGCAAGTCCTGCTGTTAGGCAAGACAGCAAGACGCCCGGCGGCCATCTCCAGTGTGATCGCCGGGCGCTCCTGTGCGACCGGTCGAAGGGCCGCAAATGGCGCTTGGCATTGTCGAGTGGCTGCCGCTGTCAGCAGGCCCATCAGCGGGAGAGCCCTTTCGACAGTCGAGGGAGGCTCCGACCCCAGTGCCTTCTACTCCTCGACGGTCCATCCTCGGTCGAGGCTGCGGAGCAGTTCTCGAATCAGTCCGCGCGCCTGCGTGTCGTGCTCTGCGATAACGCGAAGGGTGTCGGCTGCTTGTCCTACCTGCCGCATAATCCCGGAGATGACCTCGACGCGGTTTCCGTTCTGATCTGTGTACGCCTCGAAGCCCGGTTCAGGCTGGAAACATCCCCACCAATCCAACAGGACACATAGGGCGGCGTTCCTTGGCGCACCGGGGCAGTTGATGGTGATGTGGAGCAATACACCCGTGCCTGCGACGGCGGCCGGGTAGAGCGTCCCACCATGGTCATTACCGACGGCTGGTCATTACCGACGGCTGAGCGAATACCGCGACCCGGATCCTCGCCACCCCAAGTTGTACGAATCAAGGCCCTGAACGCCTCCGCCGCGCAGTAGGGCGAATACCACTGCGGGCCGGGAATCGCAGCCCAGTTCACAGCTTGGAGCGCCGCACAGACAGGGTACGAGGGGATACCGCCTGCGGTGTGCACGGCGTATATTCCGCCGTCCTGACCTCCCGCCTGCTGTCGACCCGCCGGAATCGAATGGCACCGGCCTTCCGCGCGGTCCACTGGAGCTTCGCAAGTGCCATCTCTCGCACGGGCGAGCTGTTGTCGCCCTGCTCGAACTCCAGGCAGACCGGGCACTGGTAGTCCTCGTAGATTTGCAGCGTCGGGCCTGGCACGTCAGGCTGAGCTATCCGGACGGTGCCATCCCACTCCAGCGTGACCAAGTCGTCGACGGCACCGGCGCGTACCGGTTCAGGGGAGGCTTCTGGCGACCTCAATCCAGTACGCGCGTCATCCAGACCGTGTTGCCGCGTTCGGCGTCCTCGGTGATGCGATCGCTTCGGTGGAAACCGAGCTTCTCGAGAACCCGGAACGAGGGTGCGTTCCATTCCCGCACGGTCGCCCAGAGGCGCCGGCGTCCTGTTCGCCTCGCGGCTTCGAGGACGGCACGGGCGGCTTCCGTCGCATAACCATGACCGTGAAATCGTTGTGCCAGCTCGTACGCGATCTCAGGTTCGTCGAAAGACGCCTGGCCGACAGTCAGTCCGCAGTACCCGATGAACTCGCGGGTGTCTCGCAGCTCGATCGGCAGCAACCCGAGCCCCTGATGCGCCATCAGCGGATTGTCGAGGAGCCGGCCGCGCATGTCATCGACCATCGGGCGTCCCTCGTCGTCGATCCGCCGTGCCGGCGGCACTCGTGGGTCCCGCTCAAGCCATAGCCCGCGGTACTCCTCGGCATCCGACGGCGCCCACCGCCGCAACCGCAGCCGCTCGGTCACCAGCTCCGTCGGCAGATCCTCGTAGGTCCCCACTCGACCAACCTAATCCGGTACCGACCAAGACCGGAGATCACCGCAGGAGACGGACGAAGGGTGGGCACGGCGGTCGAACCAGCCACGGTGAGACGTCGCGGTGAGGACAGCACCACATCGGGCGTTCGCCCCGGGTCGCGATGCGCATCCTGCGGCGCTAAAGATCTCTCTAGCAATGCAAGAGGCCCTCACCGCATTGGAGAGGGCCTCTGAGCTGGAGCCGCCTTGGGGAATCGAACCCCAGACCTTCTGTTTACAAGACAGATGCTCTGCCGATTGAGCTAAGGCGGCCTGCTACCCAGACGAGTTTAATGGGCCGAGGGCCCTACCGTCACGGTGAAATCACCGGCGGCGGTGGCGTGCGACCTCGTAGAGGGCGATCCCCGCGGCCACACCGGCGTTCAGCGACTCGGCGGCGGCGTTCATGGGGATGCGGGCGATCTGGTCGCATGCCTCCCTGACCAGGCGGGACAGGCCCTTGCCCTCCGAACCGACGACCACGACGAGCGGCTCGGTCGCGAGCTCGACGTCCGCGATGTCCGCCGTGGCGGTGCCGTCGAGGCCGACCACGAACAGGCCCTCCTCCCGGTACGTCTGAAGGGTCTGGGTGAGGTTCGACGCGCGGGCGACGGGGAGGGTCGCGAGGGTGCCGGCCGACGTCTTCCAGGCGCCGGCGGTGACACCCGCCGAGCGGCGGGACGGCACGAGCAGCCCGTGCGCGCCGAAGGCGGTCGCCGAGCGCGCGATGGCGCCGAGGTTGCGCGGGTCGGTCACGCCGTCCAGGGCGACGATCAGCGGCACCTCGGCCGCGTCCCTGGCCCGCTCGACGAGCTGCTCCGGGTGCGCGTATTCGTACGCCGGAACCTGCAGGCCGATGCCCTGGTGGACCGTGCTCTCGGTCAGCCGGTCGAGCTTGTCCCGCGTGACTTCGAGCAGCGCGATGCCACGGTCGGCTGCGATCTTGATGGCCTCACGGACCCGGTCGTCGTTGTCGACCCGCTGCGCCACGTACAGGGCGCTGGCGGGGACGCCGGCACGCAGCGCCTCGACCACGGGGTTGCGGCCGCCGATGACCTCGGGGGCGTCCTCCCGGCGCGTACGGCTCGGCGCACGGGAGGCCGAGCTCCCACCACCCCGCGACTCGCGCTCGATCCGCTCGGCGCGCGCCTTGTCCTTGTACCAGTGCCGCATATGCGCGGGCGGCGTCGCTCCCTTGCCCTCCAGAGAGCGCCTGACCTTGCCGCCCGTGCCCTTGGTCGGCCCCTGCTTCTTCGACGGCTTCCCTGAAGCCCTTCCCGCCATGGTCTCTAGCGTAGGGCCACGCCTACTGTGCCAGCTCCCACCGCGGGCCCTGCGGGGTGTCCTCGACCACGATTCCGGCCGCCGCGAGCTGGTCGCGGATCGCGTCGGCCGCCGCGTAGTCCTTGCGGGCACGCGCGGCCTGCCGCTGCTCCAGCGCCACGGCCACCAGCGCGTCCACGACCTCCCGGAGCCCCGAGTCGCCGGTCGACCGCCACTGCTCCGACCTGGGGTCGAGGCCGAGCACGTCGAGCATGTTCTGCGTCTCGGCGAGCAGCCGGGCGACCTGCTCCTTGTTGCCCTGGGCCAGCGCGACGTTGCCTTCGCGGACGACCTCGTGGATCACGGCGAGCGCCTGCGAGACGTTCAGGTCGTCGTCCATGGCGTCCACGAACGCCTGGGGCAGCGGCGCGGCGGCGTCCACGTCGTGGATCACCTCGGCCGCCCGTGTGACGAACCCCTCGATGCGGCGGTATCCGGCCGCCGACTCCTGCAGCGCCTCGTCGGAGTAGTCGATGACCGAGCGGTAGTGCGCCGCGACCAGGTAGTACCGCAGCTCGACCGCGCGCACCTTGCGCAGCATGTCCGGGATCAGCAGCGAGTTGCCGAGCGACTTGGCCATCTTCTCGCCGCCGAGCGTCAGCAGACCGTTGTGCATCCAGTAGCGCGCGAAGCCGTCGCCCGCCGCCTGTGACTGGGCGATCTCGTTCTCGTGGTGCGGGAAGATGAGGTCGACCCCGCCGCCGTGGATGTCGAAGGTGCCGCCGAGGTACTTGGTCGCCATGGCCGAGCATTCCAGGTGCCAGCCGGGCCGGCCCCTGCCCCACGGCGTCGGCCACGTGGGCTCGCCGGGCTTGGCGCCCTTCCACAGCGCGAAGTCGCGGGGGTCGCGCTTGAGCGAGTCCGTGTCGGTGTCGGCGGCCGCCCGCATGTTCTCCAGCTTCTGGTTGGAGAGCTTGCCGTACCGGTCTTCGTAGGAAACCACGTCGAAGTAGACGTCGCCGCCCGACGCGTACGCGTGCCCCTTGTCGATCAGCCGCCGCATCAGCTCGATCATCTCGGGCACGTGGCCCATCGCGCGCGGCTCGACGGTCGGCGGCAGGCAGCCGAGTTGGTCGTACGCCCAGCTGAAGGCGCGCTGGTTGCGCTCGGACACCACGAACCAGGGCACGCCCTGCTCGCCGGCAACCCTGATGATCTTGTCGTCGAGATCGGTGACGTTGCGGCAGAAGGTCACGTCGTAGCCCTGCCGCGTCAGCCACCGGCGGAGGACGTCGAAGTTCACGCCGGACCTGATGTGCCCGATGTGCGGTGGAGCCTGAACGGTCGCACCACACAGATATATCGAGACCCGGCCGGGCTCGACCGGTACGAAATCACGGACCGTACGCGTGCTGGTGTCGTAGAGGTGCAGGCTCACGAAGGCAAGGCTAACGCCTGACGGCATGGCACAGGGCTACTTGGGCGCCTGTGAACGGCATGGTGTGGGCGATCATGGAAACTTCTGGCACATAAGTCCCGATATAACCGGAAACAAATTCCGTAACGATCCCGTACGGCCGTCGGAGTGACCAACGCGCGTCCGGCACGGGCCCGGCCGACACGCACCGTCACGGGACCGCGCGCCGCAACCCGAGGCGTCCGGCGGAAGACGCGGGCGGAAGCGCCCCACGGATGCCGCGTCGATTCCCAGCGAGACCCCCGTGAGGCTCACGCCCGGCGTGTCGGGCCGGAGGATTCCGCCGTAGCCCCCGGTTCCGACACGAAACGGGTGATCACGCAGGTGCGATCAATCGTCACTCCGATTCTGTAGGCTCGAAACGCCATGGACGTGACTCCCCCCGGCGCGGCAGGCACGGCCTCCCGCCCGTCCCGAACCACCCCCTCCGGAATCCCGCTGGTGCTGCGGCGTCTGGCCATCGGCCTCGCGGGCGCCGCCCTCGCGGTGCTCGCCGGGGTGGCCTGCGCGCTGTCCTTCGACGACCTGCGGGCTCTGGCCGTCTCCGGGCGGGCCGAGCCCCGGCTCGCCTACCTGTATCCCGCGGCCTTCGACGTCCTGCTGGTCGTCGCCCTGGTCAGCGTGCCGTTGCTGCGGACCGCACGGTTCCTGGTCCGGCTGCAGGCGGGCTTCGTCCTGATCCTTCTCCTGGTGTCGGCCGCCGCCGCGAACGCCGCGACCGCCGCCGGCGTCTCCTTCGATCCCGACGTCACCGCTCTCGTCGTCGCGCTGCTGCCCTGGGTGATGCTCGCCGTCGGGTTGTGGCTGCTGCTGCTCCTGCTGAAGCACGTGCGCACCAGCCGGGCCGATCTGGACGGCGACACCGACGACGACCTGGTGCCTTTCGACGGCGAGCGGGAGCCCCGGACCGCCGCCACCGCCCCCTATCCGGTGGCCGTGCGGGAGCGGCCGGCCCCCGCGCACGCCCTCACCCAGGACCACGGCGTCGGCCATGAGTACGGCGCCAACCAGGAGTACGGCGCCGGCCGGGAGCACGCCGTCACTCAGGAGCACGGGGCGCCGCCCCTGCAGCCGGTCCCCGAGGCCGTGGCGCCCCCCGACTATGTCCCCCCGCTGCCGGTCAGCCCGGTCTCCGAGACCGTCGCGCCTCCCGAGTACGCCCCGCCGTTGCCCGTCACTCCTCCACAGAACGAGGACGAGGCCGCGCCCTCCGACCCCGACGAGGACGGCGTACGACGGCCGCACGTGGTGAGCGGGGAAACCACCCCCGCGGCCGAACCGCAGACGACGGGCCAGACGACGGGCCAGGCGACGGACGAGGCCGAGACCCTGCCGGTCGTACCTCCGACGGCGGCGCCCGGCACCCCGCCCGTGACCGAGCCGGCCCCGCGACCCGCTCCGCGAGCGGACGCCGAGCCCGTGACCGAGCCCGTGACCGAGCCCATGGCCGAGCCGACGGCCGACGCTGTGGCAGACGAGACGGCGACGGACGAGCACGCTCGCGACGCGGAGCCCGCCGACACGCCCGCCGCACCCACCCCGGACACCGAGACGCATGCCGAGACGCCTGCCGCACCCACGCCGGATACCGGCACGGATGCCAGCGCGGATGCCAGCGCGGATGCCGAGAAGGATGACCGCCCGGCGCCGCAGCCGCGCCGGAATCGCCCGGTGCGCTGGGGCGACCTCGTACGGCCGCACACCGGCGACGTCCTCGTGCACCCGCGGCCGAAGCCGGAAGACCCCGCCGACATCGAGGCGGATCGGCCCGAGGACGAGTCGGGCGTCGACACCCAGCCGCTCCGCCAGATCCGGGACGTGCCCGATCCCGCCCATGCGCAGGACAGCGCCGACCCGGACGAGGTGAGCGGGAGACTCGCGCCGCAGGCCGCGGAGTGCGGCGACCAGGACGCCGCGGAGGAAGCCGGTGAGGGCAACGTTCCGCTGGCACCTCCCTCCGGCCGGATGCGCAGCACGCCGCGCCCGCCAGCCTGACAGCCCGTCGCACACCGGCCCGCCTGACAGCCCCTCACACACCAGCCCGCCCGGCAGCCCCGGCAGACCCGCCGCGCCTGACGCGCCTGACACGCCGCCCTTCGGGGCATCCCGCACGCGGTCGCAGGCGGCATCCGCGGGCGCACCCTCGCCCCCACCCACCCTGCGGCCGGGGACCGGGGACTGGGGGACTGGGGGCCGGGGTGGACATATGCTCACGCTGCCGTCCGAGGGGACGGGCCCGACGCTCCGGAGCCGGGCCGTACAGCGCGCAGGCCCGCCCGGCTGGGGAGCCGGACGGGCCTGCGCGCGCTATGGGGTGAGGGCGGGGGCCGCCCTACCGAGCGGGTGCCTTACACTCGCGTTCCTCGCTTGAGGCCGGCGACGATGCCGACACCCACGACGGCCAGTACGACCTGCATGACCAGTTCGATCCAGTCGATGCCATCCGTCGTGGCCACACCCATGACCTGGGCGATCACCGTACCGATGAGCGCCGCGACGATACCGACGACGATCGTGAGCAGCCAGCCGATCGGCTGGCGGCCCGGCAGGAACAGGCGGCCCAGAGCGCCGATGACCGCACCGATGACGATGGCGCCGAGAATGGACTCGATTGTCATATCGACCTCCCGATGAGGGTGACCCTTTCATCCTCGGACTGTGGGATACCCCATGGAACGGAAATATGCGTCCCATGAAAGAAAAAAGAGGGCGGCGGCTCGATTCCGCGCCTTGGTCCGAGCCGCCGCCCACGTGTTAGTGAGACGCTCCTGGTCTCGTTCAGGTTGGCACGTCCGCTTGGAACGAGACATTCACGCCGGGAGTATCAGGGCGGTCGCGATGGCCGCCACACCCTCGCCGCGCCCCGTGAGCCCGAGACCGTCGGTCGTGGTCGCGCTGACGCTCACCGGCGCCCCTGCGGCGGCCCCGAGGACCTTCTCCGCCTCCGCACGGCGAGGCGCGACCTTCGGCCGGTTCCCGATGATCTGGACGGCCAGGTTGCCGATCTCGAATCCGGCCGCCCGCACCTGGCGGGCCGCCTCCTCCAGGAGGGTCACGCCCGCGGCGCCCGCCCAGCGCGGGTCGGAGGTGCCGAAGAGCGCCCCCACGTCTCCGAGCCCGGCGGCCGACAGCAGCGCGTCGCAACAGGCGTGCGCCGCCGCGTCACCGTCGGAATGGCCGGCCAGTCCGGTCTCGCCCGGCCAGAACAGTCCGGCGAGGTGAAGTTCCCTGCCAGACGCGAAAGGGTGGACATCGACCCCGATGCCCACCCTTGGCGATGTGATGTTCAGGAGTTCAGCACCTCGTCGAGCAGGGCCTCCGCCTTGTCCTCGTTGGTCTTCTCCGCGAGCGCGAGCTCGCTGACCAGGATCTGGCGGGCCTTCGCGAGCATGCGCTTCTCACCGGCGGACAGGCCGCGCTCCTTGTCGCGCCGCCACAGGTCGCGCACCACCTCGGCCACCTTGTTGACGTCCCCCGACGCCAGCTTCTCAAGGTTGGCCTTGTAGCGGCGGGACCAGTTGGTGGGCTCCTCCGTGTGCGGCATACGCAGCACGTCGAACACCCGCTCGAGTCCTTCTTGGCCGACGACGTCGCGCACACCGACGAGCTCGGCATTTTCCGCTGGTACCTGTACGGTCAGGTCGCCCTTGTCGACCTTCAGCACCAGGTAGGTCTTTTCCTCACCCTTGATGGTTCGGGTCGTGATGGCCTCGATCCGAGCAGCCCCATGGTGGGGGTAGACGACAGTGTCGCCGACCTGGAAAGTCATGTGACGAGTACCCCTTCCGCTGTACTCCAGAGTACCACGCGGTTACCGCCTCCCGGAACAGTGAAAGAAACATAACTGCAGGTCAAAGCCTCGTTTTGGGGCTTGACAAGCCATCCACTCTGTGAATCGACATAGAGGACGTACCGGGTGACCTGCACTGCTGCGACGTATGGACCGGGAGCCGACGCCGGACCGGTGACCGGCGCGGATAAGGTGATTGCTGCCCATACACGTGCGTACCAAGGAGACCTCGAACCGTGACCAGTAGCAGCCGTCGCAGGGCGATCGCCGTTGCCGCGCTCCTCGCCGCCGCCATCCCTGCACTGGCCGCGTGTGGCGCCGGTTTCGACGCCAACACCAGCGCGCCGTACGCCCCGAACGAGGCGGGCGTCCTCTATGACGGCGACGGCCCCGGCAAGGCCTACGGCAAGAACGGCGTCATGATCCCGCAGGCGTTCATCCTGGGGCCGGACTCCGGTGAGCAGCTCGCCACCGGGGGGTCGGCGCCGCTCTACCTGACTCTCCTGAACAGCACGGAGACCGCCGACCAGCTCACCAGCATCGTCCCCGAGGAGCAGAAGGCGACCTCGGTCAAGGTGCAGAGCCCCATCGACCTCCAGCCGGGCACGCTCGCCAAGACCCCCGGGGTCACGGTCGAGGGCCTGAAGACGGCGCTGCGCGGCGGGGAGAGCATCAAGCTCACGCTCCAGTTCAAGAACGCCGGCGACGTCGCGCTCGACGTGCCGGTCGTGGCCCGCAGCCGCGAGTTCGCGACGCTCCCGCCCGCGCCGACGGCCGCGCCCACGGCGGCACCCACCGCCTCGCCCCTCGCCACGGGCAGCCCGGCGCCGTCGGACACCGCGCTCCCGGAGGCCACCGAGTCGCCCGCCCCGGGCGCCGAGTAGCGATCCCTGAGCGACGACGCACAGGAGCCCCCGTCCCGGACGGACAGGGGCTCCTGTGGCGTCGAGAGGGCCCGTACGGGACTCAGTCGTCGGCGGGGTCGAACTTGTAGCCCAGGCCGCGCACGGTGAGGATGCAGCGGGGGTTGGACGGGTCGGCCTCGACCTTGGCCCGCAGCCGCTTCACGTGCACGTCGAGCGTCTTGGTGTCGCCGACGTAATCGGCGCCCCAGACCCGGTCGATGAGCTGCCCGCGGGTCAGCACCCGGCCGGCGTTGCGCAGCAGCACCTCGAGCAGCTCGAACTCCTTCAGCGGGAGCTGCACTTGCCGGCCGCGCACGGCCACGATGTGCCGGTCGACGTCCATGCGCACCGGTCCGCCGGTCAGGACGGCCGACTCCACCTCTTCCACGTCGCCCTGTCTGCGCAGCACCGCGCGGATGCGCGCCACCAGCTCGCGGGACGAGAACGGCTTGGTCACGTAGTCGTCCGCGCCCAGCTCCAGGCCGACGACCTTGTCGATCTCGCTGTCCTTCGCGGTCAACATGATCACGGGCACCTTGGAACGCTGCCGCAGCGAGCGGCACACCTCCGTTCCGGGCAGGCCCGGGAGCATCAGGTCGAGCAGGACGAGGTCGGCGCCGTTACGGTCGAACGCGTCCAGGGCCTCGGGGCCGGTGGCCGCGACCGCGACCTCGTACCCCTCTTTCCTGAGCATGTACGACAACGCGTCCGAGAACGACTCCTCGTCCTCGACGACGAGTACCCGAGTCACTTAGCGGCCTCCTGGGGGATGGTCGTGCTTGGTACGGGGACCGCCTGACCGCCGAACGCGGGAAGGCGAAGAGTGAAGGTCGAACCGGAGCCTTCCTTGCTCCACACCGCGACCTCGCCGCCGTGCGCGACCGCCACGTGCTTGACTATCGCGAGGCCGAGGCCGGTGCCGCCGGTGGCCCGCGACCGGGCGGCGTCGACACGGAAGAACCGCTCGAAGATGCGCTCCTGCGCGCTTTCCGGGATGCCGATGCCCTGGTCGCTCACGCTCAGCTCGACGGCGTTCCCGGCCGGCCTGGCGCTGATGACGACGCGGGTGTGCTCGGGGCTGTAGGCGACGGCGTTGTCGATGAGGTTGCGCAGCGCGGTGACGAGCAGCTCCTCGTCGCCCCAGACCTTGAGGCCCTCGGTGCCGCCCGCGACGAGCGTGATGTCCTTGGCCGAGGCCTTCGTGTTGCACCGGTCGATGGCCTCGTGCACGGTCTCGTCGACCGGCACCTGCGCGGGCGCCGGTATGGGCTCGCCGCCCTGGATCCGCGACAGCGTGATCAGGTCCTGCACCAGGTAGGTCAGGCGGGCCGCCTCGTGCTGCATGCGGCCGGCGAACCGCTTCACGGCCTCGGGATCGTCGGCCGCGTCCTGAACGGTCTCGGCGAGCAGGCTCAGCGCGCCGACGGGAGTCTTGAGCTCGTGGCTGACGTTCGCGACGAAGTCCCTGCGCACCGCCTCGACGCGCTGCCGCTCGGTCTGGTCCTCGGCGAGCACGAGCACCTGCCCGTGGGAGCCCAGCGGGGCCACCCGCACCGCGAACGACGTGGACTCCTGTCCGAACTTGCGGCCCGCCGTCTCTATCTCGCTCTCGCGGATCTCGCCGTCCCTGCGGACCTTCCTGGCCAGCGCGAGGAGTTCGGCGGCCATGAGGGACTCCCCGCGTACGAGGCCGAAGGCGCGGGCGGCCGAACTGGCGCGCAGGACCCGGTCCTCGCGGTCGAGCACGACCGCCGAGGAGGGCAGCACGGCGAGCACCGACGCCACTCCCGGAGGCAGGCCGTCGTCCACCGGCTCCTGGATCCGAGGCTTGTCCGCCTGCCGCCGGATCGCGAGCATGACGAAGGAGCCGGCGACGAATCCGCCCATCGCCGCCAAGCTCGCCAGCAACTCGTTCACATTCAGCAGCCTAAGCGGCATTTCCGGTTGGTCCACCTGCCCGACCTGGCCGGACTCCCTCTTTCCGGAAAAGTTCATCCGGCGGTCGGAATTCGTTCATCGGCCCGCGCGTAGCGTGGCGGCCATGCGCGACGCCTATCACGAAGATCTTGCGGCCCTGACCGACCGCCTGGTGGAGATGACCCGCCTGGTGCGGTCGGCCATGTCGAGGGGGACGACCGCCCTGCTCGACGCCGACCTGCAGCTGGCGGAGAGCGTCATCTCTCAGGACAACGAGGTCGACCGGCTGCACCAGGAGCTCGAGGCCTCGATCTTCGAGCTGATGGCCACGCAGCAGCCGGTGGCGGTCGACCTGCGCACCGTCATCACCGCGCTGCGGATGGCCGCCGACCTGGAGCGTATGGGCGACCTGGCCGAGCACATCGCCAAGCTCGCCCGGATGCGTCACCCCGAGTCCGCCATCCCGGCCGAGCTGCGTGACACATTCGTCGAGATGGGCGCCATCGCCGAGAACCTGATCACCAAGGCGGGCAGCTGCATCGCCTCCCGCGACATCGATCTCGCCAAGGAACTGGAGGATGACGACGACGCGATGGACCGCCGTCACCGGCGGCTGTTCCGCGTCCTGCTCTCCAAGGACTGGGACCACGGCATCGAGGCCGCCATCGACATCACTCTGGCGGGCCGCTACTACGAGCGGTACGCCGACCACGCCGTACGCGTCGCGCGCGACGTCGTGTACCTGGTCACGGGTACGCGCGACGCGGACGCCCTCGCCGGCTGACGCGGCGGCGTACGGGGGGCGCGAAAGCCCCGGTCCTCGGGGGGCCGGGGCTTTCCGCGTTCGATCGCGCTCGATCTGTCGCACATGCCGAATAGTCTTCGCTCTCGTGCCGAGACGATCATGGGCGCTCTGGGCGGCGGCGGCGCTGACCGCGGCGGCTCCCGCCCTCTACCTCCGGGTCGCGTCGCTGCTGACAGGCGACGACGGCGTCGAGAGCTACATCTCGATGCTCGTGTTTCCGGGCTCCTGCCCGGGCTGGGACACCTACGATCTGGTCTATTCCAGGGCACACGCGGTCGCCGACTTCCCCCTCTTCTCGTACGGCGGGGGACCGCTGATCGTCCTGGGCTTCGCGGGCTGGTATCTGAGCGTCCGGAGGGCCCGGCCCGGGGTCGGCAGGATCGTCGCCCGTTGCGTCGCGGCCGTGCTGGTCGTCCTCAACCCGATCCCCGAGGCACTGCTCCCCGCCCTCGACGCGGCGCTCGGCCCCGGCTGCGCGGAGATGTGGGGGCCGCCCGAGCTGATGTCCCGGCAGGTCTGGTGGGGGCTCTACGACTGCGTCCCGCCGTTCCTCGTCCTGCTCGCTGTACGGGCTCCCCGGCGCCCGTACGTACGGCGCGGCCCGCTCGTCCGTACGACCGCCGCCGTTCTGGCGGTGACCGCGGTCGTCCTCGTCCCGGCGGCGTCGGCCGCACCCGGCGGGGTGAGCACCGAGCGGGAGCTCGACTGCGCCGGCTTCGGCGACGGCACGGTCAAGGGGCTCAGCGAGACGGACAAACGCTTCCTTTGCGCGGTCCGGGGTTACGACCGCCCGTACGACTCCGGCGTGGAGGGATGGGACGAGGTCTCCGACCAGGACGTCCTGGCCCAGGGGCACCACCTGTGCGCGCTGGCGACCCGGCACGGAGGAGACATCCGCGCCCGGGCGGTCCAGGAGGCGCCCCAGGCGTCCCTGGCGGGCCTGCTCGCGGGCCTGTGCCCGGCCGTGGCCCGCGCGCAGCAGGCGGAGGCCGACCGTCAGCAGGCGGAAGAGGACGCGTACGTCGCCCAGAAGGAGCGGGCCTGCGCGGCACACCCCCGGCACCGGCCGAAGATCCGGCCGGTACGACAGCGCCGGGCCACGCTGTGGACGGAGTTCTGGACCATCGACGGCTGGGAGGAAGGCTACGAGGGCGATCCCCCGGAACTGGTCGAGGAGCTGGTGGGGAGCGGCCTGGGCACGCTGGCCATCTGGGCGGCCGACGAGATCGGGCACGCGTGCGTGACCGTCGAGTCCTACACCCGGCGCCCGCCGCTGGAGACCAGAGGCTGGGAGGAGGTGGTCGAGGTGGGATACGAGAGCCCGTCCGGGTCCCTGGAACTGGTGGACGGCGACGGAACGAGCTTGACCGGGCTCACCACCCGCGGCCCGGGTTCGTACCGGGTCAGGGTGCATCTGCGCGGCCGCGAGCTCGTGACCCAGGTGATCGACGCCCCGGACGGCGCCGTCGAGCTCCTGGTCCAGGTGTTCCCCGGTGAGGCGAAGAAGCCGGTCGTCTACAAGTAAGGCCGCGCCCCGTGCGCATTCGCCGCGCCTGCGGCGCTCGGGGCGCTCACAGTCCGTGGGGTCGTGCCGGAGGCGCGCGATGGGCGCTTCCCTCGTCGCGCTTGGTCGCTTCGCTCCCGCGCGCTCCTCAGTCCAGACACGGCCGCGCCCCTCACGGGGGGGCGCGGCCTTCGTGACAGACGTGAGGGTTACTTCTTGCCCTGGTTGGCGACGGCCTCGATGGCGGCCTTGGCGGCCTCCGGGTCGAGGTACTCGCCCTTGCCGACCGGGCGGAAGTCGGCGTCCAGCTCGTAGCGCAGCGGGATGCCGGTGGGGATGTTCAGGCCCGCGATGTCCTCATCACTGATGCCCTCCAGGTGCTTGACCAGCGCGCGCAGCGAGTTGCCGTGCGCCACCACCAGCACCGTGCGGCCCGCGGCCAGGTCCGGGACGATCTCGTCGTACCAGTACGGCAGCATGCGCCCGACAACGTCCTTGAGGCACTCGGTGCGCGGCAGCACCTCGGAGGGCAGCAGGGAGTAGCGGCCGTCGCCGACCTGGGAGTACTCGTCGTCGTCGGCGATCGGCGGCGGCGGCACGTCGTACGACCGGCGCCACAGCATGAACTGCTCGTCGCCGAACTCGGCGCGGGTCTGCGCCTTGTCCTTGCCCTGGAGCGCGCCGTAGTGGCGCTCGTTCAGCCGCCAGGAGCGCTTGACCGGGAGCCACAGCAGGTCGGCCGCCTCAAGCGCGATGTTCGCGGTCCTGATGGCCCGGGTGAGCACCGAGGTGTGCACCACGTCGGGCCGGATCCCGGCCTCCAGCAGCAGCTCCCCGCCGCGCCGCGCCTCCTCCTCGCCGGTCGGCGAGAGTGTGACGTCCACCCAGCCGGTGAACAGGCCTTTGACATTCCATTCGCTCTCGCCGTGCCGCAGCAGCACCAAAGTCGCCATGCCGCCAATCCTATCGGCGTACGGCAGACGTCCCGTTGGTCAGGACTCGACCACCCGTGCGAACGCGCGGAGGTTGGCCAGCGACTCGCCGCGCTTGACTCGCCACTCCCACTCGCGCCTGATGGACGTCGCGAAGCCCAGTTCGAGGGCGCGGTCGAACGACTCGTCCGAGTAGGTGAGCACGCACCCGAGGACCCGGTCGATCTCCTCCTCGGTGACCGCGTCCAGCGGCAGCCGGCCCACCAGGTGCACGTCACCCGTGTCGTCGACGGCGAAGTGCACGCCGTACATCGAGCCGTTCTTGTGCAGCAGCCAGCGGTAGAACTCGGCGTGGTTCTCGTCGGGCTGCCGGCAGAAGAACGCCTCGATGTTGAGCGCCTGGTCGCCGACGACGAGCCAGGTCAGGGTGGCGAGCTTGTGCTGGCCCGGCAGCTTGACCAGGAACGCGCCCGGCTTCGGCCGCTCGTAGGACAGCTCGGCGGACTCCAGCGCCGACGCGATGACGGCTTCCAGATCCGGTCTCATGGTCACCACCCTACGAGTTGACCGCGATGGGGGTCTGGTGGAGCTGGGCCATGGCGCCGGCGTACACCTCGGCCAGCCGGGCGGCGGTCGCCGACCAGCCGAAGGCCGTGGCGTGCCCCACGGCGCCTGCGGCGAGCCCGGCGAGCCGGTCGGGCCGCCCGGCGAGCAGGGCGAGCTCGCGGGCCCAGTCGTGCGGGTCGTGTCCCTCCACCAGTACGCCGGACACGCCGTCCTTGACGGCCGTGCGCAGGCCGCCGACCGCGGCCGCGACGACCGGCGTGCCGCACGCCTGCGACTCCAGCGCGACGAGGCCGAACGACTCGTTGTACGACGGCACCACGGTCACGTCGGCGGCCCGGTACCAGTCGGCCAGCTCCCGCTGTGGCGCGGGCGGCGCGAGCCGTACGACGTCGGCGATGCCCAGCTCGGCGGCGAGGTCGCTGAGCAGGGAGGGACGCGCGAGGCCGTTGCCGCTGGGCCCGCCCACGCAGGCCACGACGAGCCGCGACCGCAGTGAGGGATTCTCCACGAGCATCCGGGCGGCGGCCTTGAGCAGCACGTCGGGGGCCTTGAGCGGCTGGATGCGGCCCACGAACAGCAGCACGTGGGCGTCCTGCGGCAGCCCGAGGCGATGGCGGGCGGCGCCTTTGGACTCCGGCTGGAAGACGGCGAGGTTCACGCCGGGGTTGACGACCGCCACCCGTTCGCGCGGCGCCCCGTAGAGGCTGATCAGCTCCTCGGCCTCGGCGGCGGTGTTGGCGACCAGCCGGTCGGCGACCTCCACGACCTGTTCCTCGCCGAGCACGCGCATCGCCGGCTCGGGCTTGTCGCCCTTGGCGAGCAGGAGGTTCTTCACCTTGGCCATGGTGTGCATGGTGTGCACGAGCGGCACGCCCCAGCGTTCCTTGGCCAGCCAGCCCACCTGGCCCGACAGCCAGTAGTGCGAGTGGATCACGTCGTACCGGCCGGGGTCGTACATCGCCTCGGTGCGGAGCACGCCGGACAGGAAGCCGCACAGCTGCCCCGGAAGGTCGGCGCGGTCCAGCTCCTCGTACGGCCCGGCCGTGACGTGGCGCACGAGCACCCCCGGGCTCAGCTCGGCGACCGGAGGCAGGTCACGGGCGGTGCGCCGGGTGAAGATCTCCACCTCGATGCCCAGCGCCGCGAGACGTTTGGCGACCTCGAGGATGTAGACGTTCATGCCGCCCGCGTCCCCGGTACCCGGCTGGTCCAACGGGGACGTGTGCACGCTGATGGTCGCGACGCGGTTGACCCGACGCCGTAACACCGACACCCGAACCACCTCCGAAAGGGTTATAACCATCAAAATCATCACTGGATTCCCCGACAGCGGTGAGCACCGGGGGTCCTGAGAGGATGTCGGCTGCCCATCGGGGCAGCGTGGAAGGACGGAAGCGTGACGATGACCAATCCCGCGGCGACCAATCCCGCGGTCAGGACCGCGGTGGTGACCGGGGCCAGCAGCGGCATCGGCGAGGCGACGGCCCGCCGGCTCGCCGCGGAGGGATACCGGGTCGTGGCGGCGGCGCGGCGGCGGGACCGGCT
>NZ_JBFAOO010000051.1:0-43651 GCF_040675265.1 Microbispora sp. NPDC049633 | reverse complement strand
CGCACGCCATGGGAGGTCGCCCGCGACGTGGCGCAGGGCATAGCCGAGGGCACACTCCCCATCGGTAAGGGTGCGGACTTCCTGATCCTCGAACTCAGGGACAGGTGCGACGGTCCCGAGGAGATCTTCTGGCTGATGATGCTTATCGACGACTGGGAGGCAGTCCGGGCAACTCCACCGAGCGACGATGAACTCCGCCGGCAAGCACGAAAGATCGCGGACGTCGCGACCGACCGGCTTGAGGCGTTCAAAGATCAGGACTCGTAGAGGTGGGAACCACGCCAGCCAAGGGTCTCGGATCACTCCGGGGCCCTTCGGCGTTCCCGAGGTCGGTCTCATCCCGCAGACATCGCGGGAAGCGCGGCACGACCTGGGGAAACGCGACCAACATCATCCCGCGTATATCCCGCGACTGGCGACAAGTGGCGGCTCTCGGCGGCGTACGGCTGCATACGCGATCATGGCGGGATCGCGCAGAATCCCAGGTCAGGGGCCAAAGATACTGGAGAGAGGAGCGCGCCCTGAGGGATTCGAACCCCCGACCGTCGGATTAGAAGACAGTCGCGCCGCGTCGCGTTGACCTGCGACAACTGCTCAAAATGTCCGATTCTATCCGCCCCTTGGGTAGGCATTGGGTAACGATCAAGGCTGTAGAGCCCGCGGGGGAGATCGAGAGACGCTTGAGGGTTGCGGCTTGCCCGTGAACAGCTGTCAGCGTGCATCTCATTGCTTCCAATGTGTTTTTGCAGTGTGCAAGGGAGGGCTTCAGCCGCCGGTCTGTACGTATCCATACGTCCGGGCGGCCGTTGCCCGATCGAGGCGGTAGTGTCCTACCAGGGGCGACCATCGCTTCCGAATCGTTCGAGACATCCGGATCGCCTTGCGGCTGCAACAGGAGGATGCGGTGCACACCCTAACCAGCAAGCGCGTTGCAAAGTTTGCTCGTGATTTCGGCTTTGAGGGCCCCGAATCTGAGTTGTTCGAGCGCTATGTCGCAGCGAACTACCTCTTCCAGTACCTCCGAGATGACGTGGATTCGATCGAGCGTTCCATTCTCGGCGGCGGCAGCGATGAAGGCATCGATATTGGCGCAGTGATTGTGAACGGGCAACTCGTGTTCGAGCCCGAGGAAGTCGACGAGCTGATCTCTGAGCAAACCGCAAACTCTGCCAAGGTGATCTTCATCCAAGCCAAAACGAGCGAATCGTACGACTCGAAGCTTATTGCGAAGTTCCTCCACGGGGTCGAGGCTGTCACCAAATACGGGATGAAGCCGGGAAGCATCGCACTACCTCCACGGCTCGTCGACGTTGGGAACCTGATCGACAGGATTGCCGAGAATGGCGATAAGTTTCAGGACAGCCGGATTCCTTGCGAACTTTACTACGTGACGACCAGCTCGAACGATGGCAAGAGCGTGCAAGGGGAGCTTCAGATCACCGAGGCTCTTGACCGCATCCGTGGTATCGGAGCTTACGCTGAAGGCCTTAAGCTCCGAACCCACGGCCATGAAGAGCTTGCGGCGAAGCAGAAGGAGCGCTATGGCCCGCAGAACATTCAGTTCAACTTCGAAAAGCGTCAGACGATCCCTGCCACGGAGCGAGTAAGCGAAGCGTACATCGGTCTGGTCTCAGCGATGGAGGTGATGAAGCTCCTTAAGGATGAGTCCGGTGACATTCGGCCCGGCATATTCGACGACAATGTGCGTCTAGATCTCGGCTCTCAAAATCCCGTGAACCGTCGGATCATGGACACTCTACAGTCGGGCGAGCGCGAGCATTTTCCGTTCCTGAACAACGGCTTGACAATCATCGCGACCGATCTGCGTGGCCTCGGAGATCGATTCTTTATCTCCGGCTACCAGATCGTGAACGGCGGCCAGACCAGTCACCAGTTGATCCGTTGGTCTGAATCCAACGAGATAAGGAACGCCCCGCACCTCATGGGAGACGTTTGGATCCCTGTAAAGATTGTCAGTTCCCGTGATCCCGGCGTTCGAACGAGCGTCGCGATCGCGACTAACCTTCAGACCGCGATCGGCTCGACCGATATCCAGGCGAGTTCGCAAGTCGCGAAGGATGTGGAAGAGTACTTCGCGCAGTCCGGCACAGATGGCCTCCGCTATGAACGACAGAACCGTGGCGCGGCACTTGAATTTGCACGCACACGTGTCGTCACGACACCAGAACTCAATCGCGCTGTTGCCGCAACGCTATTCGGGGAGTCATCGCGCGCGATCGGATCGCCGAAGGACCTCGAAGTCGAGGGCTCGTTCGTGTGGGGCGAATATCCTGTCGAGACCTACTACTACGCCGCGTGGATCATCTATCGGATCGACAGGTATTTTGCGCGAACGCCTGAGTCCACCGTCCTGAAGGCCGCAAAGTACCACATCGCGATGGTCGTGTCGGTTCTGGTGAACCCTGAGTTTATCGCAATGTTCGAGGCTGCCGACATTGAGGGTACGAGCAAAAAGCTCAAGAAGCCCAAAGGGCTCAAGTTCCGTGTCATGGAGAAGCCTCTGTCGGAACAAATCGAAGCGGCCATCGTTACGGCTGCCGAACTTGCAGCCGACGCGTTCAAAGCTCCGCTTTCTGAGGGGCGAAGCCTGCGCAAGGACGACGTGCGAAGCAGACGCAGCCAGGAGGTTCTTCTGGAAAAGGCTAAAGCCGCAGCCAAACCAACGTCTTAGACCTAGTGGCGGGCAGGAAAACTAAGAGCTTGCCCCCGTCGCCGACGCCATGGCTTCAGGTCGGCCGCACGCCCACGGTGCAACGAACTGAGGGCTTCTTGTCTCGCCCCTACTGTCGTAGGCGAGGGGTACTCTGCGGCATGTGACGATCACAAGCGGCACGAGTGGCCGACAGAGCAACCCCGCATGGGAGTGGGATGAGATTGTTTTGGCGTGCGATCTTGTGCGCTCATACGCATGGCGAGGACTCCGGCCCGACCATCCCAAGGTGCAGGAACTATCGAGGCTGTTGCAGCTAGGTCCCCTGCACCCGCCCGAAGTCCTTAGTAGCACGTTCCGGAACCCGGCCGGCGTGGCTCGGAAGACCTGGGACATTGCCACTCAGCACCCGGACTATACGGGTAAGCCGACGAACGGTAACAAGCTCGACAAGATGGTTCTGCAAGCCTTCATCGAGCGGCCTGCTGAGATGCATGCAGCAGCAGAAGCGATCCGGAAAGGGTTAGAGAGCGGCGCATTGCTAGACCTACCTCCCGTAGAGGAGGAAGATGGACAGGGTGCCAGCGCGCCGGAAGGTCGCTTGCTACTTCGACAGCATGTAGCCAGGGAACGTAATCCAAAACTGCGTGCAGCAAAGATTAAGTCGGTGCAGGATCGCGGTGACGCTGTTGCCTGCGAAGTATGTGTTCGATTTCGAGCACACTTACGGTCCGCGTGGAGCGGGGTACATCGAATGCCATCACATAGTTCCTCTGCATGTGTCAGGCCCCGTTACAACAAAGCTCGACGATCTGGCGTTGGTGTGCTCCAACTGTCACCGAATGATCCATCGTTCAGCTCCGTGGCTCACCCCATCTGAATTGCGTAAACTCGTGAATGTGAAGCGCAGCAGTTAGGCGCTATTTCGCGGCTCGTACTCCCTAAGGCTGCACTGGAGGATCTGGATGGGAAGATTGGAGAAGGAGCTACTAGAGGGGCGATATTATCGAACATATCTGCTAGCAAATCTGATAGACCAGATTGCTGCCAACCCGTTTGCGTACCTCAATGATCTAGAGGCGATATTTGCAGATGAGGGTATATATCCGTTTCTTGCATCATTTCAGAAGCATAGTGCATTGCATCGCTTTGCGGGAAGCGTGCTCTGGCAGTACTACTACGATCGTGTAACTCTTGTGGAAAGCGCGATACAACAGTTTCCGAACATGTCTCTCGCCGATGAGGTTATGTGGGTGTTGCCCGTAGAGGCGGCTTGTGAGGCGTATGAGATCGAGCATCCTACCTTCATTGAGTTCCGCAAGGAGACTAACTTATCTGAACTTACCCCTGCTATGTTGAGGCATTTTCGTAGTTGCGACGATCACAGATGCGGTGAGTGTGGACGCTTATCGGATGAGTATGGGGATTACTGGGATGAGTTGAATCTACGTGGATATGTAGATGAGCTTCTTGATCGGATCTCAGAAGAAGTCTTCTTCGTGATGTTCGGCAATCGCTCTTTTCTGGCCAATCTACACAAGCTGCTGGCAGGGTATGTGCAGGATGCTGCCTACAGCGAGGAGCCGGAGATTCAGAAGTTGTTTACGCATACAAAAGCTGGTTCGAGACTCAGGCGCACGCAAATCCCGGTCTGGGCTAAACGAGCTGTCGAGTTTAGGGACCGAGGTAGGTGTGTATATTGTCAGCGCCAGCTCGGGACTCTGCACACTCCTATTAATCATGCGAACTTCGATCATATTATTCCGCTTGCTAAAGGCGGCCTAAATGATGTCACCAACTTGCAATTGTTGTGCGACGATTGCAATAACGAGAAGCGACACAAAGGACTGGAACCTGGGCGTCTGTATGAGAGGTGGTATCCGGCCTAGGGGCTCTCAGGGCGTCTCTGTGGACGTCTGCTCGCCCGGCACTTCGTGATCACCAGCTGGCTGTGTCCCGGTGTGGCAGGCGTCCGGATGTGGTGGGTGCTGTCGGCGACGACTGCGAAGAGTTCGCCATGGACAAGCTTGCCGCGAGTCTCCACACTCTCCGCGCCGCACTCAGCTCCCCCATGGGGAAGCCGGCGTGGAATCACCGGGAAGCGTGACACGGGCAGGCCCAGTGCGAGAAGCTCGTTGCATGGTGCCTAAGCTGACCATGACAGCGCAACGATGGGATGAACTCACTGTCCTGCTGAAGGATACGCAGCGTCTTCAGGCCGAGTATCCCAAGGTGGCCGAGTACCTAGATATGGCGGAAAGGCTGTCGGGAACTGGCGACGTTCAGATCGACGCGGCGTTCGACTTGCGGTTCGTGCACTACATGACTGGCGGAAGCGCTGTGAGCCCGAACCCGTACTGGGACATAGTTGAGCCTTTCGTGTCGGAGTGTGAGGGTCGCCGCGTGGTGAATGGGGGTCGAGCGGAAGGAAGCGCGCGACTTGCCTATGCACAGATGATTTTGCAGGCGACCTATGCCTACGCAATCCCTTCTCCGCAGACCATCGAATGGATATGCGGTTTCTGTGCTGATCTCCCGATCCTGGAACTAGGGGCTGGTCGGGGGTACTGGGCCGATCAATTGTCGCGCTCAGGGCTGACTGTCGAGGCATACGACGTGGAGCCGCCGGACAAGAACGAGAACAGCTCATTCCCTGGAGCTGCTGGGCAGGCGGATGTATGGTACCCCGTCGGTGATCTCAACGGGTTCGCGTCTCGTAACCAGACAGCGGATTACGTTTTGTTTCTCTGCTGGCCGCCCGGCTGGGGAGACAAGATGTCATATGAGGCGCTGACGGCGTTTGAGGAAGCAGGGGGCGAAAGGCTCATCTACATCGGAGAGCCGAAGGGCGGTAAGACCGGCAACGACGCCTTTTTTGACGCTCTTTCGGCACGCTGGAGGTTGGACTCCGTAGATCCACACTTCGTTTCCTGGTGGACGGAAAGGGACGCCGCGCAGGGCTGGGTTCGGAGCTGAGGGCGTAGCAAAAAGAGGGGGTGCCACCCGTTCGGCACCCCCTCTTTTATTTGCGGCTGTTACTTCAGGGCCATGCGGAACACGAATGCCTCGTAGCGGTCCCGCGGATAGGAGACATCGGAGATCATGATGGTTCGGTCGTCGGCGGTGAAAAACCGCTGGTGAACCGTCTTGACGAGATCGCCGGGCGTAGTGCGCAGCCATTCGGCATGCAGCGGTGTCGGTAGCTGGTCAGAGATGGTCTCTTCTAGGAAGGCCGCTCCCGATACACCGACAACGTCCGCCGGCTGGTAGGTGTCAGAGATCGAGATTGGTCGCCCATCCTCAGTGGCCCGAGTGATGACGTGGGTGACTAGCTCACCCTCTGAGACGCCGAGAGCCTCTGCAAGCTCGCTGGTAGCAGGGATCTGTCGAGTCTCCCGTCCTACCTGAACGTCTCGATCGGATTCGTTCCCGAACGTGCGCTCAGCAGTCTCCATCTGCCGCTCAGGAGAGACGCGAACGAGGTTGGGTCGGTCTGCGACGAAGACGCCGCGTCGCCGTACGGACCGAACAAGCCCCTGGCTCTGGAGGAGTTCGAGGGCCTTCCGCACCACGATCTCCGAGACGCCGTTCTCTTGGGCAATCTCCTTGTAGCTCGGTAGTTGCGTGCGGGGCGGGAGCCCTCCGCTGCGGATACGCCGGGCGTACTCGCCTGCGATACGGACGTAGGCCGGTTCTGGCACTTGTCGATCAACCCCTTCGGCTGTTCTTCGCTGACGCTACCAGCGTATACGCATCATCGTATACCTAGGGGCTTGTGCGTATACGTAACTACGTATACGCTGCTCCTCGTGAGCCGCTCCACACGGGAGAGGTCACCCGGAAGCACCTCGGAAGGCGGTCCGACGGGACCGCGCGCCGACGCCGACGGAACTGCTCTGACCGACGGGCCAGACGCACCCGACGCCTGACAACTCAAGACGTGGGCCACCGCCTCCCCGGCAAAAGGCGGCCCGCGGAGGGCTGCGTCCCTGCGCATCACCGATCACATGGTTTGGCCTGGGGCGTGCAGCCTCAGGCCCCAATCTCTGCATCCCTGAGGAGTCCACCCAATGGCGAGACATGTCGCGGCAGAGGCGACGAAGCGGGGCGGTTGCCTGCTTCCGCTTCTGATGTTCGTGATCGTGGTCGGCGCGATCGTCTACGGGATCAACGACCCGGTCGGCGCTGCACACGCGGTCAAGGCCGCTTTCCGTGCCCTGGTCACTTTCATCGAAGCGCTGACCACCGATTGATCAAGCTCCGTCCGAGAGCGAGTCGCCCCTGCTCTACCGGCCCGAATACAGCAGCCAAGGAGTGCCCCGTGTCAACTACCCGTTCCGCTGACGTGCAGGTCTGCATCAAGTCGTTTGGCTACCTGCACGGCGATCCCCCCGCGGCTCATCTGACGATCGACCTGCGGCAGCACTTTAAGGACCCGCACGTCTCGCCGGAACTGCGGTACATGACCGCGCACGATGAGCCGGTCCGTACGACGGTGCTGAACACGCCCGGCATCGCCGACCTGATCGAGGCCGCGGCAACCGCTGTCACCGCGTTCCTGTCCGGCCCGAGCGCCGGCCCCGTGCTGGTGGCCGATGGCTGCGCCGGCGGGCGGCACCGTGCCCCCGTCTTCGCTCACCTTCTCGCCAACCGGCTGCGCAACAAGGGTCTGACCGTAGCCCTGCACCACCGCGACCTGGACAAGCCCATTGTCGAGCGCTGAACGCGCACCTACCGCCCCGACGGTCGTTAGGCGGGGTTCGACTCCCCGCCGGGGCACTCGGCCAACCGGCCGGCACCGTCGCAATCCGAAGGGATGAAGGACATGGACCGTGAGGGCCTGTTCCGCCTGGACAGCACCAAGGACATCAAGGACTGGATCACCAAGGCCGCCAAGTCCACCAACGGCACCGCCGACCTGCGCCACGAGGGCATCGACCTCGCCCTTGACGAGCTGGAGCGGCGCGGCGAGCTGCGCTGACGCCCAATCCACACGTCCGACGCCGGGGCGGCTCCCATCCGCCAAGACGTAGCCGCCCCGGCTCTCCTCATCACCCATCGACTGAGCCAAGGAGCGATCCCATCATGACCCACCGCCCCGCCCACCCGTCCCTGATGTCGCTTCCCCAACTCGAAGCGACCTGGGGCGTCCGTGGTGAGACGCCGCTGCCGGAATGCGCCTATGACCCCGAGCTACACACCGGCCCCCGTCTGGCGATCGAGACCGCGGACGAGCGCGCCGCCCGCGAGGCCGTCGCCCGGGAGATCTGCCAGGGGTGCCCGGCCCGGCTGTTGTGCGCCGCCTACGCCCTGAAGGTCCGCCCCTCCGCCGGCGTGTGGGCAGGCCGCAGCGCCGGGGAGATCACCGCGGATGCCGTCGAGTTCGACGCGCTGACCGCCTCGACCCGGGCGGGGGTGGCCTGATGAGCGACGCCGCTACCTTCGCCGCCGTCTTCGCCGCGTTGTTCGCCGCGCACAGCTTCGGGGACCACTGGGTGCAGACGCACAGCCAGGCATGCCGCAAGGGCGCCCCCACGGCCGCCGGGCGGCTCGCCTGTCTCCGCCACGTGGCCACCCTCACCACGACCAAGGCATTCACACTCGCCGCCGTCGCGGCCGTCACCGGTATTGCCCTCACCCCGCTGATGGTCCTGCTGGGTCTGACGGTGGACGCCGTTTCGCACTACTGGGCCGACCGCCGCGTCACCCTCGCCCGGCTCGCCGACGCGCTCGGCAAGGGCGACTTCTACCGGATGGGCGCGCCCCGCCCCGGCACCGACGACGCCCCGCACCTGGGCACCGGCGCCTACGCCCTTGACCAGTCCTGGCATGTGGCCTGGCTGTTCGTCGCCGCTCTCCTCATCGCTGCCTGACCCCCGGAAGGACCCGATCACCATGGCCAAGCTGTTCAAGACCCGCGCCGACGCCATCACCTGCAACTCCGACGAGGCCGCCCGCGCCTGGCGTGAGGCCGCCAAGGCACAGAAGCGGGGCGACGCCGCCGCCGCTCGCACGTGGAACGAGTGGGCCAAGGACTGCGACGAGACCGCCAACCGGTTCGCCGCCGGCGACTACGACGACGTGATCACCAACCCCTGACCGGAGGGACATCGGCCATGTCTCGTATCCGCGCTGCGTTCTGGGACCCCGCCGGTAAGCGGTACGGCATCCCCACCTACCCCTGGCGGATGGCCCCGGCCCATCTGCTCACGCTGCGGCAGCTCACCGCGATGGGGCTGCGCCCCGGCGGGCAAGGCGTACAGGCTCAAGTGCTGTGGCGCTCGCGCCGCTACGGCGCGCCCGGCGTCCGTGCCGCCTACCTGTACGACGTGCGTTTCGCCCTGCCGAAGCGGTCGCCGTCTCCGCGGCAGCGTGCCGCGCTGGCCAAGGCGAACGCCGCCCGCCGCACCTGCCCCGAGTGCGGCCGTGACGCCGGCTACGTCCTGCCCCGCCACCTAGGCACGTGCCTGGACTGCGCCGAAGGAGTGGCCGCATGACCCCGCGAAAGCTCGACACGAGCAAGCGGCCCGGCATCACCGTGCATGGGGCCAAGCTCCCCACCTACCAGAAGTCCGACGAGAGCTTCCTGGAAGCCGCTCGCAAACGCGGCATGACCCGATCGAGCCGCGCCGGCACCGACCGCCACCCCAAGGGAGGGCAATCGTGAGCACCACATCCCCCGTGCCCGAGCCGACGCCCGAGGACATCTCGCGCGGTCTGGCCGAGATCGAGCGGCACCTGATCGCGTCGGCGCCCACCGCCCCCGTCCCGCGGGATGCCGTCGAGCGCGTCGAGCCCGTCGGCGAGCCGTGGAGCGGGCAGACCCGGCGCGTGCAGCGGTTGCGCGCCGAGGTGGCCGAGGCGCACCAGTTGGCCGCGCTTCAGGCCGACGACGCCCCGCTGCTGCTCGACACGCCGAAGGTGCGCAAGCGGCGCAAGGCAGCGCATGAGGCCGCCCGGCTTCACGCGCTGGCCCAAGACCCCGCGATGCGCGCCTGGCAGGCCGACCGGATGCGGCGCGTGCTGGTGACCGCCGCGCTGGTGTCGCTGGCGCTCGCGCTCGGCTGGTCCACCGCCGGCGTGCAGTCCTTCGCCGCGGACGGCGCGCCGCAGTGGTCGCCCGGCTGGCTGTTCGCCTGGTTCGTGGAGCCGTTCATGTCCCTGGCGCTGCTGGTGGTCGTCGGTGCCCGCGCCTATCTCGGCACCCGCGGCACCCCGCTCAACGACCCGAAGCTGGTCAGGATCGAGTACCTGTTTTTGGGGCTGACGCTCGGCATGAACGCCTGGCCGCACCTGCCTGGCGTGGCCGACGACTTCAGCGTCTCCCGGCTGGTGCTTCACGTGCTGGGGCCGATCGTCGCGGTCGCGATCGTGACCGCCCTGCCGATCATCCTCGCCGCGTTCACCAACCTCGACCACGACCCGCACCGCGGCGGGCTTACCGGCCTTACGTACAGCGCAAACACCCACGATCCGGTAAGGGCACCCGCCCCGGAGATCGCCCACCTGATCGCCCGGGCGCGCACGCTGATCGCCACTGGCGAGCTACCTGCGAACCCCAGCGCCTACCGGCTTCAGCGCATCCTGCGGTGCGGCATGGACGACGCCCGCGCCGTCCGCGACGCGCTCGCCGACCCTTCATGACCGAACGGGCGCGTACCAGCGTGGTCACTCCGCCAAGAACGCCCACGCCGGACGCGCCCGCACCCCGCCACAACTGCACAAACGAGGTGACCTCATCATGACGCACACCCCGCACGAGCCCAACGGCCACGGCGCCACCCCGCCGGCCGACCTGCCGCCGACCGTGAACGGCCCTACCGGCGACGACGACGGCAAGGGCGCGGACATCGTCCACCTGGATGCCGCCCGCGCCGGACGCCACCCCTACCCCTCTACCACGCCCGGCGAGGACGAGAGCGAGGCCGCGCCGACGCTGGAAGGTCGAATCATCCGCGTGGACCAGCCCGGCGGCGAGCGGCGCGACTGGCTCACCGAGCTGGAAGAGCGCGCCCGGACCCGCCGGCCGATCGTGCCGCTGTGGCTGCGCTCCCGCAACGACGCCCTCGACACCCTGCGATGGGTCGGCCGGCACAGCGCCTATGTGGCGGCCTTCCAGGTCACCCGCGCCCCGCTGTACGCCGGTCGGCTGGCCGCACGCTCGCCCCGCGGCCTCGCCCGGCTGGCCGGCGGGATGGTCAAGTGGACCTTCGACCTGGAAGGCGAGCCGGTACGACTGGCCACGGTCCGCAAGGCCGACCCCGAGGCGTACCTGAAGCTGTCGCGGCAGCGGGATGCCCGCGTACGGCTGCGCGTCCCGATCACCCTCGCCGTGCTGGTGACGCTGCTGATCGTGGGCATCATCGTGGCCAACGCGCCCACGCTCGCCCAATGGGCGGCGCTCGCTGTGGCGCTTGGTGTGCTGGGCGTCGTCGGCAAGCCCGCGGACCGGCCGCTGATCGACCGCGCCGTCACGCCCACGATGGTGGAGAAGCTGACCAGCGACATCGTGATTCGGTCCCTGATGGTGCTGGGCATCTCCGGCATCACGCAGGCCATGTCGAAGAACCCCAAGGACGCGATCCGGTTCGTGGCCCCGATCACCCGCGATGGCCCCGGCTGGCGCGCCGATATCGACCTGCCCTACGGCGTGACCGTCACCGATGTGATGGACAAGCGCGACCGGCTCGCCTCCGCTTTGCGCCGCCCGCTGGGCTGTGTGTGGCCCGAAGGCGATTCCTCGATTCACGAAGGGCGGCTGATCCTGTGGGTGGGCGATAAGGACCTGTCCAAGACGATCGTGCGGTCCCCGCTGGCCAAGGCCGCCAGCCACGATGTGTTCAAGGGCATCCCGTTCGGCAACGACCCGCGAGGCCGCCTCATCACGGTGCCGCTGATCCAGCACAACGTGTTGATCGGCTCGCAGCCCGGACAGGGAAAGACCGCCTCGGTGCGCGAGCTGGCCGCCGGCATCGTGCTCGACCCCACCACCGAGGCGTGGTTCCACGAGCTGAAGGGCACCGGCGACCTGGACCCGTATGAGAAGGTCTGCCACCGCTACATCTCCGGCATCGAGGATGAGGCCATCGCGTATGCCGCCGACTCGCTCGCGCTGCTGCGTAAGGAGGTCATGCGCCGCGCCGCCGCGCTCAAGGCGCTGCCCGCGGACCTGTGCCCGGACAAGCGCGTGACCCGGCAGATCGCCGACAAGCGCAGCCTCGGCTTGCATCCGCTGGTGTGCATCATTGACGAGTGCCAGAACCTGTTCGCCCACCCCGACTACGGGCCGGCGGCCGGCGAGGATGCCGAGTTCATCATCAAGCTAGGCCGTGCCCTGGGCGTGGTGCTGATCCTGGCTACCCAGCGCCCTGACAAGCGGAGCCTGCCCACCGGGGTGTCCGCGAACGTGTCCATCCGGTTCTGTCTACGGGTCGGTGGCCAGCTCGAAAATGACATGATCTTGGGCACGTCGGCCTACCAGAGCGGCATCCGCGCCACCATGTTCGTCCCGGAGAAGGACGCCGGCACTGGCTACCTCGTGGGCGCGACGCCGATGCCGAAGGTGGCTAAGGCCGCCTATCTCGACACCCCCGCCACCCAGCGGATCGCCGACCGCGCCTACGCACTGCGGCAGGCCGCCGGCACATTGTCCGGCCACGCCGCCGGCGAGCGCCCCGAGGTCGTCACCCCGAGCTTCGACCTGCTCGCCGACATCGCCGCCGTGGTTCCCGCCTCCGAGGCGAAGGTGTGGAACGAGACGGTTGTGGACCGGCTGGCCGACCTTCGCCCCGACGCCTACGGCCCGTGGGCGGAGCTGGAAGGCGGCGCGAAGACCGGACAGCTCACGACCGCGCTCAAGCCGTACGGGATCAAGACCATGCAGGTGTGGGGGACCCCGGAGGGTGGCGGCAAGGGTGCCAACCGCATCGGCATCGCCCGCGCGGACATCATCACCGCCCTCACCGAGCGTGACAAGCGGAAGGGAACCGAGGCCGCTTCATAGGCCGCGGATCGCCTCTAGATCTAGAGGCCGCCCCATCTAGGTCTAGAGGCTTCCCTAGACCCCGAAACCCGGAACGACCAGCGACCTAGCACCTAGAGCGCCACCTGCGAAAACCCCGGAAACCCGCCCTGGAGGCCCCTGTGGCTCATCTCATCGCTCTGCTAGTCGTCTGCCCACCTATGGTCACTATCGGTTATATCGGCTTCTGCCTTGCCTCGCCCTGGGGGACCTGCGTTCGCTGCGCTCCCGGCGGCAAGAACCGCACCTGCCGCGCCTGCAACGGCACCGGAATGCGCCCCCGGATTGGCTGGCAGCTCTACACCTACGCCCGCCGGCTGCACCGCGACGGCACCCGCTGACCCTCACTCGACCCCCGCGGCGCGCCGGATCGCGCCGCCCCTCGCCCGATCCCATCGAGGTTGGAAGGAAGACCCGCTTATGTCCGGCGAGACCACGATCACGATCATCGGCAACCTGACCAACGACCCCGACCTGCGGTATACCAACACCGGCACCGCCGTGGCCGGATTCACCATCGCGACCAGTTCCCGCACCTACAACAAGCAGCTTGAGCAGTGGGAGGATGGCGAGGCGCTGTTCATGCGCTGCTCGGCATGGCGCGACCTCGCCGAGCACGTCTGCGAATCGCTGACCCGCGGAACCCGCGTCATCGCCACCGGCCGCCTGCGCATGCGCACCTACGAGACGAACGACGGCGAGCGCCGCACCGTCATCGAGATGACCGTGGACGAGATCGGCCCGTCCCTGCGCTTCGCCACCGCCAAGGTGACCAAGACCGCCCGCACCCGCGGCGGCAGCGCCGGCGGCCCCGAGCGTGACCCCTGGGCGAGCACCGCGGCCCCCGCCTCGACCGGCGCGCCCGCCGGCGGCACGTCGGGCGGCTGGGACGGCGACGAGCCGCCGTTCTAACCCGAGGACCGGCCGATGGACCCCGAGGGCATCGTGACCTACCGAGGGCGGCGCTACCGGATGTGGAACGGTCGGCTGCTGCTCGACTGGGCCAAGCCCACCGCCCGGCCCGTCCTGCGTCACCGCACCGGCTGCGTCCTGTGCTGCGACGTACGCGTGACCGCCGGCCCCGGCTCCCCGCCCCGGCACCCGCCCGGCTGCACGAACTGCGTGGCCTACCGCGGCCCGCGCCCGGACCCGTGCCGCTACTGCGGAAAGACCGCCCACTTCCGCGACGACGACGGCCAGCCCGTCCACAAGGTCTGTTTCGAACAGGCCATCACCACCGCGATCCTCACCACCCCTGAAGGGCAGATCGCCGCATGACCACCCCTGCCAGCCCCGCGGGCGCGCTGCGTGTCCTGGACACCTACTGCTGCCAGGGCGGCGCGACCCGCGGCTACCAGCTCGCAGGCTTCCACGTGACCGGCGTGGACATCGCCCCCCAGCCCCGCTACTGCGGCAGCGAGTTCTACCAGGACGACGCCATCACGTTCCTGCGCCGCCACCGCGCGTGGATCCGCGCCACGTTCACCCTGGTCCACGCCTCACCGCCGTGCCAGGCCCACACCCTGGCCCAGCGCATCCGCGGGCGCGACCACCCCGACCTGATCGCCCCCACCCGCGACGCGCTCGAAGAGATCGGCCTGCCCTACGTCATCGAGAACGTGCCCGGCGCACCGCTCCGTGATCCGGTCCTGCTGTGCGGGGCGATGCCCGCCATGGGACTGCGGACCTACCGGCACCGGCTGTTTGAGACCGGCGGCGGGCTCACCCTCGCCCAGCCCGAGCATCCCGAGCACGTCGCGCCGCTGGCCAAGATGGGCCGTCCCGCCCGCCCGCACGAGTTCCGGCACTACGTCGGCAACTTCTCCGGCGTGCAGGACGCCCGCGCCGACATGGGCATGCCCTGGGTCAACCGTGACGGGCTTCGCGAGGCCATCCCGCCCGTCTACACCCTCCACATCGGGCGCGCACTGCTCGCCACGCTCGCCGCTATCGACACAGGAGACAGGGACCGCATCGCCGCCTGACCACCCACGCGATCCCCCACTTGGTGGCCCTACCAGCCACCCCGCCAAGGCCACCAAGTGGGGGACGGCCCGTCCCGCCCTCGACCACCGCCGCCCCGTCACCCACGAGCAGAGAAGGGAGCACTCTGTGAGCCGTGACCTGATCGCCGCGGCGCTCGACTGCGCCGCCCGCGGCTGGCACGTCTTCCCCATCACCCCCCGCGGCAAGTACCCGCTGCGCGGCTTCACCGCCTGGGAACAGCACGCCACCACCGACCCCGACGTGATCGCCCGGTTCTGGGAGCGGCGGCCCTGCAACATCGGCGTCGCCTGCGGCCCCTCCCACCTGGTGGTGATCGACCTCGATCAGCCCAAGCCCAGCGAGCACCCGCCCGCCGACCACGCCAACCGTGGCCTGGCCACCGGGGAGGACGTGTTCCGCAATCTGTGCGAGCGGCACGGCCAGCCCTACCCGGCCGACACCTTCACCGTCACCACCCGCCGCGGCGGCACACACCTGTACTTCACCGCCCCACCCGGCATCACCCTGGGCAACACCAGCGGCGACAAGGGCAACGGCCTCGGCCCGCTGATCGACACCCGTGGGCGCGGCGGCTACGTCGTCGGCCCCGGCAGCTTCGTTGCCCTGCCGGACGGCACCGGCACCTACACCATCACCAACCCGGCCCCGCCCGCCCCGCTGCCCGCCTGGCTCGCCGAACGGCTCGCCACGCCACCGACCGCGGCCCCTTCGAGCACGCGCCCGCGCCTGGGTGACCTCGACCACCTCGACCATGCCCGGCTGTCCCGCTACGGCCGCGCCGCCCTGACCGGCGAAGTCGAGCGCGTCGCCGGCGCACCCGTGGGAGGCCGCAACCGGGCGCTCAACCTCGCCGCCTGGAAGCTCGGCAAGCTCATCGCCCGCAACGTCCTGCCCCGCGAGGTGGTCGAACACGCCCTGACCGAGGCCGCCAAAACGGCCAACGCCCACGGCGACCCCAACAGCCCCCGCGAGATCGCCGCCGTCATCGCCGCCGGAATCATCGCCGGCATGCGCGGATGACGGCCCGGACGAAGGGAGAACCACCCATGACCCGACCCGCTCAACGCGCCCCCGATGGGGCGACACTGCTTGACCAGTTGCGCGCCGCCCTGGCCCGGTACGTCATCCTGCCGACCCCGGAGTCTGCCGATGCCGTCGCGCTGTGGATCGCCGCCACCCACGCCCAGCCCGCATGGGCGCACGCCCCCCGCCTGGTCATCCGCGCCCCCGAAAAGCGGTGCGGCAAGTCCCGGCTGCTCGACGTGGTGGAGGCCACCTGTCACGAGCCGTTCATCACCGTCAACTCAAGCCCGGCCGCGGTCTACCGCTCCATCACCGACGACCCGCCGACGCTGCTCGTGGACGAGGCCGACACCATCTTCGGTCCCAAAGCCGACGCCAACGAAGACCTCCGCGGACTGCTGAACGCCGGCCATCAGCGCAACCGCCCCGCCAAGCGCTACGACGCCGCGACCAACCGCGTTGAGTCCATCCCCACCTTCGCCATGGCCGCGCTCGCCGGCATCGGCGCGATGCCCGACACGATCGAAGACCGCGCCGTCGTCATCCGGATGCGCCGGCGCGGCCCCGGCGAGACCGTCGCCCCCTACCGGCACAAGCGCGACCGGCCCCCGCTTCGCCAGCTCGCACACGACCTGTCCGTCTGGCTGCGTGCCAACCTGCCGACCCTGGAGAAAGCCGAACCCCCGATGCCGCTGGAAGACCGCGCCGCCGACACCTGGGAACCCCTGGTCATTGTCGCCGACCACGCCGGCGCCCACTGGCCCGACCGCGCCCGCGCCGCCGCCCTGGCCCTAACCGCCGAGGCCGACGACAACGGCCAGACCTCCACCCGCATCCGCCTGCTGGCCGACTGCCGCACCGCCTTCGGCGCTGACACCGCCCTGCCCACCGCCGTCCTGCTCGAACGGCTCAAGGCCGACCCGGAAAGCGGCTGGGCCGACTTCGGTCCCACCGGCCTGACACCTATGAAGCTCGGCACGATCCTGCGCGAATACGACATCCGCCCGGCCACGATCCGCTTCCCGGGCGGGCAGGCCAAGGGCTACCACCGCAGCGATTTCGCCGACGCCTGGGAGCGCTACTGCCCCACCGCGGAACCCCTCCCCGAGGCCGCCGTGGTCCCGATTGAGAGGGGAAGCCGTACCAGCCGTACCAGCGTCAACATCGCAGGTCAGAGCGGTACGGCTTGAATCCCTGGTACGGCTCAAGCCGTACCACTGAAAAAGCCGTACCAGCCCTGACCAGCAAAAACGAGGCTGGTACGGCTGGTACGGCTACCCCTCGCAAAACTGAGCCACACCCACGAAACAACCTTGGCACGCTCGCCGGGACCACATCACCCAGGCGTCGCCCTACTTCCCGCCGACCCTGACCCGGAAGGACACGCGACCCATGGCCACCAGCACGGGAACCAAGCCCCTCACCGTTCCCCAGGTCTGCGACGAACTCGGTATTTCCCGATCCACCTTCTATGAGTGGCGCGCCAAGCGCCGCGCACCCAAGTGCATCACTTTGCCCAACGGAAGCCTCCGCGTACGCCGTGCGGAGCTTGACCGCTGGCTCGCATCCCGAGAGGACGCCGCTTAATGGCGAGCACCACCTACGACGTGCGGATATACAAGACCGAGATCCGTAAGAACGCAGCGGGAAAAATCACCTCATACCGCGTGCGGTGGACGACAGCCGGTAAGCCATGGAAGAAGAGTTTTCAGAAGAGCGCCCAGGCGGACACCTACCGAAGCAATCTTGTAACCGCAGCGCGGGACGGCGAGGCATTCAGCCTACTGACTGGCGAGCCTGTGAGATGGGGCAGGACCGCCCAACCAGAAATGAGCTGGTACGAATTCGCCTGCCGGTTCGCCGACTTAAAATGGAAATCCGCCTCAGCCAAGTACCGGCAAGACATCGCCCGCGCCCTAACCGCCGCCACCCCAGCCCTGCTCAATAGCGATAAGCGGAAACCGGATGACCTGGTTCTCCGCACGGCCATGCGCCGGTGGGCCTTCAACACCAAACAGCGGGACCACGCTGTCGGCGACATTGCCGACGCGCTCGCCTGGCTCGCTAACAACACCGCGCCCGTGTCTGCGCTCGCTGAGGCCGCGACCGTCCGGACCATGCTCGACACCGCCGGCACTCGCTTGGATGGCAAGCAGGCAGCCACCAGCACGATTCGGCGAAACAAGACCATCTTGCAAAACGCCCTAGACTACGCCGTGGAATTGCAGCTCTTGACTGCAAATCCCATGAAGTCGCTCAAGTGGAAGCCACCCCAGGTCACCTACGAGGTGGACCGGCGAAGCGTGGTCAACCACTCCCAGGCCCGCCGCTTGCTCGCTGCGGTCGCAGATCAGAAACCGAGCGGCAAGCGCCTGGTCGCGTTCTTCGCCATCATGTACTACGCCGCTCTGCGCCCCGAGGAAGTCGTCAACCTCCGCGAAGACAACGTCATGCTCCCCGATCTCGTCTGGAACCCCGAGACCGAGCAGATGGAAGAATCCGCAGACGCTTGGGGAGAGCTCCACTTCGCCAGCGCGGCCCCCTTCGCCGGCCGCGAATGGACCGACGACGGCAGCCTCCGCGAGGAACGACCACTCAAGCATCGGGCAAACGGCCACGCCCGCACGGTCCCGTGCCCGCCCGAACTCACCACGATCCTCCGTGCTCACCTTGCTGAGTTCGGCGATGGGCGCGGGGGACGACTCTTTACGGGCGTGCACGGAGGAGAACTGCCTGGCATCACCTACAGGCGTGTGTGGAGTAAAGCCCGAGAAAACGCCCTCAGTGCGACAGAGGCACGATCACCGCTTGCTAAGCGCGTCTACGATCTCCGGCACGCCTGTGTTTCTACCTGGCTTAACGCCGGAGTGCCGGCTACCCAGGTCGCGGAATGGGCAGGCCACAGCGTAGAAGTCCTCCTGCGGATCTACGCAAAGTGCATTGTGGGGCAAGACGAATTGGCCCGTCGCCGCATCTCGGCAGCCTTGAGGGACTGACTGGCCAACTTTGATGCAGGGTCACCAGATACTCTGGTGGCCCTGCACGTGTAGTGAGAACGGTAGTCGCAGCTTCGCCTTAACTCTATCCGTGCCCATGACGTATGTGCGGACTAATCGCTCTTGCTGGAGGGCAAGCTAGGAGCTGTCTCTTCATCTAGCGTCTTTGTGAATGCAGCTACTCGTTCTTTAACTGCTTCTAGCTTCTCGTCCAATTCCTTCGGTAGGATGCCTTTCTCGAAGCTCTCTATTATCAATTTATGTCGATCGGCGGCCCAGCGGCGTGGGTAGATGAGGGGATGCTCCGGTACCTTTGGCGTTGCTTTGAACTTCGGTGTAGCGTTGAGTCCTGATAGGTGCTTAGAGAACACCGATAGATCGCGCTCGAACGCGGCTACTGCTTCTTCGCAGAATACTATCAGGCTGTGTATTTGGTTGGCGTTGACGACGAAGGTAAGGGCGCTAAGTTCGGAAGAGGTGTGAACTAGGATTGACGCATAGTCCGTGGCCTCTAGAATTATCTCGCCTCGCGTATCCAGATGACATTTGAAGAGAGGGCTGGTGGTTAGCACGACGGGGATTACTAGGGTGGGGATAAATTCTCCGGCTAGTACGCCATGCGCTGCCGACGCTGCTTGGCGTACTGCATCGAATGCCCGTGGTTGACCACCGTTTTGCCGCTTATGGTCGCTACTTTTTTCGACCACCGTGTAGGCTAGATCGGTGAAGTTGGTGAATAGAGACATGTCCTCCATTACGGCTTGAGCGCATACTGCTATCTCTATGTCTTCTTGGCGATCCGTGTAGTTCAAATTGTGGGGTACGTCGGCGGCGACGAGGCTTGCGTCATACGCTAAACCTCCCTCTGGGTCGTGTGCGAAAAAAATCCAAGGGGCTGTGGTTGCCTTGCATTCGATGGCTAGTCTTAGGTTTGCGTAATGTGTGACTATATCGCCTCCATTTCGTTTCCCAATTGTCCAATTCGCAACTATGTCGGTTTCTCTGACGGTGCCTTCGATTGGGTCGACATAGGGCATAGATACTTCGACCGATGCCTGCGATCGGTAAAGCTCGCGCGCAGCTCTCATTTCAAGCGGGTAACCGCGTTGCGCCAGCCACTCAAATATCTGGCCCTTCAAGGAGTCTGTGTCTGTCATCGTGATTCCCCTCGTAGGACCGTTCGGCTTTCGATGAGTTGCCGTAGCTCGCCTGGGGTAGGCCACGGCGGCTGTCTGTGGATCATTCTGTGGCAGTTAGAGCACAGCAAGGCCAAGTCATCAAGCTTGGTTGTCGTGGCTCCTGACGCGTGGAGTGGGACAACGTGATGGCATTCGATGTAGCCAACTCCGCGAGGGCCATAGACATGCTCGAAGTTAAATCCGCAGACCTCGCAGGCGAGTTCGTCGGCGCATGCTCGCACTGTCGCGATCTTTTTGGCACGCAGCTTGCCGTTGCGCTCCCGCGTCACGTGCTGGCGAAGCAGCAACCGCCCTTCTAGGGCGCTGATTTCCTCGTCTCCTTCCTCGTCCACGGGCGGGAGATCGAGTAGTGCACCGTTCAGGAGCCCTGTACGGATTGCCCGTGCCGCTGACCGCATCTCTCCTGGCCGCTCCATGAAAGCTTGCAGGACCTGTTTGTCTAGCCTGTTGCCGTTCGTTGTGCTGCCTGTGTAGTCCGGGTGCTGAGTGGCGATGTCCCACGTCTTCCGGGCCACCCCTGCTGGGTTGCGGAACGTCCCCTCACGCTCGGCAAGCGGGTGCAGGGGGAGCAGTTGCAGCAGCTCAGATAGCGCTAAGACCTCAGGATGTTGCGGACGTAGTCCACGCCACTCATTCGAAGCGACCAGGTCGCATGCCAGGACGATCTCATCCAACGCCCATGGTGGATTGCGCTGCCGGCTGCCGTCTTTGTCTGTGCTTGGTGTCTGCACAGGCGGCAGATTACGTGGCATGGGCGACGAGGGGCACGAGATTACCCCGTTGGCATCCGCCAGGGGACTGGCCGGCAAGACCTCTGGCGCGACTCGTGGGCACGCATTGGGCAAGAGCACCCGCAGGCAGTGATCGCCAATCGTAGACAGCCGGACAGGATGAACCCCCGCGACACCGCATCAGTGCAGGTGAGCGGGGGTTTCCGCTGTTGAAAGGGAGCGCGCCCTGAGGGATTCGAACCCCCGACCGTCGGATTAGAAGTCCGATGCTCTATCCAGCTGAGCTAAGGGCGCTCGTGCCTAATTCTGCATGATCCGGGGACCGGGTACACACCCGGTTTCCCGGACATGGGCCGGAGCGCGCCTCGTGCGGGCCTCCGAGCCTGGTGGCCGTGCCCGTCAAAGAGCCGCCCGGCCTGCGCCGATGCGCTCAGGTGCTCGCCTTGAGGAGCCGGTTCAGCGCCCGCCGCCGGCACTCGCCGTGCTGTCGCGGAGGAAGGCCAGGATGGGTTCCGCGTGCCCGCGCAGGCCGTGCGGAGCGTCGGGGAGGTGGCGGACCGTGGCGTGGGGCACCAGGCGCCGCAGGCGGCGCTCGGTGTCGCGGGAGTCGAGCAGGACGTCCCGGCCGCCGACGATCACGAACATCGGCATCGCTAGGCCGCCGAGGGCCTCGTCGCCGAACACCGGCAGCCTCTCCCTGCGCGGCCTGAAGTGCCGGGCGATCTGGGCCGCGTAGTCGAGATACGCCGCGAAGCGCGGGTCGGATGGGGCATCTCCCATGACCATGCTGAGCAGCCGCCGCCGTCCCCGCTCGCCGAACAGGAGCAGGAACAGCGCCCTGAACGCGAAGCCCGCCTTCTGCCGGCCGATGCCGCCCGGGCACAGCAGCGCGAGCCGTTCGACCCGGCCGGGGCGCCGGATCGCGTAGTCCACGGCGAGCCAGCCGCCCAGCGAGGCCCCCACCAGTGACACCCGCGACAGTCCCAGCCCGTCCAGCACGTCGTCCAGCCACAGCGCGTACGCCTCGGAGTCCAGCGGGGGACGTGAGGGAGCGCTCGGGCCCGGCTCGCCGATGAGGTCGACGGCGTAGACCCGGAAATGCGGCGCCCAGGTGGCGACGTCGCCCAGCCACATCACGCAGGTCGTGCTGGAGCCGTGCAGCAGGAGCAGCGGCGGGGCGTCCGGAGGGCCGGAGGTGATGACGGAGGTCTCGCCCTCCCGGGTCGGGATGCGCAGGCGCTCGCTCGGGACCGGCCAGCGGGTGAGGAGCTCCTGGTACCGCTCCCGCAGTTCGCGCTCGCCCTCGCCGGTGACGTAAATGTCGGTGGCAGTCATGCCCGCCTTCCTTCCCTAAGTTTCTCTATGGGAGAGTAATAGGGAATGTTGCATAACGATAGGGAGTTTCTCAACGCGTGGACGATCGTCCGGGTGGCGAGACGTTTTCCCGTACTTCGTGCCTTCGGGCGGAAATTTGATCGCCTGCGAGGCTAAAATCCAGCGCCATGTCCGTACGCGAGATCCCGCTCATCGGAGACGTCTCCGAGGGGGTCGTGCGGGTGGGGGCGACCGTGCGGCGGCCGATGCGGCCCTCGTCGCCTGCCGTCCACGCGTTGCTGCGGCATCTGGAGGCCGTGGGGTTCGACGGTGCGCCCCGGTTCCTCGGGACCGACGAGCGGGGCAGGGCGATCCTCACGTACGTCGAGGGCGTGGTGCCCGCGCATCCCCTGCCGGCGTACGCGGTGAGCGAGGAGGCGCTGACGGCGGCGGCCCGGCTGCTGCGGCGCTTCCACGACGCGGCGGCGTCGTTCACTCCGCCTCCCGGCGCGAGCTGGGAGGACGGCTCGGCGCCGGAGGGACCCGCCGAGCTCGTGGGGCACTGTGACGTCACCCCCGCCAACGTCGTCTTCCGGGAGACGACACAGGGACTGCTGCCGTACGCGCTGATCGACTTCGACCTGGCCAGGCCGACGACGCGGCTGTTCGACGTGGTCACCACGGTGCGGCACTGGGCCCCGCTCGCCGACCCGGTGGACCGCGACCCGCTGCAGGGGTCCCTGGACGCGGCGTCCCGCGTCCGGCTGTTCTGCGACGCGTACGGCCTGTCCGCACGGGACCGGCTCATGCTGGTGGAGACGGCCAGGATCCGGTTCGGCCGCTCCTACGCGCTCATGCGGGACCGGGCCCGGACGCTCGGCGGCGGCTGGGCGCGCATGTGGGCCGGCGGCGCGGGTGGGCGGATCAGGCGCGCCGCCGCCTGGCTAGACGCCAACGAGGACGCCATCCAGGGGAGCCTGCTGCCGGGCTCCTGACACGGCGTACGGCAGAATGCCCGCGTGATCCGGATCATGGACGGTGCCACGGCGGCGGGGCTGCTCGCCGGGGCCGCGATCGACGCCGCGGTGGGCGATCCCCGGCGCGGTCATCCCGTGGCGGTGTTCGGAAGCCGGGCCGCCGCCCTCGAGAAGCGCATATATCGGGACTCGCGGTTAGCCGGCGTGGCCTACACCGCCGTCTGCGTGGGCGCCGCCACGGCCACCGGGGTCATCGCGGAGCGGCTGACGCGGTCGAGCCCGGTCGCGCGGGCCGTGGTCACCGCCGCCGCGACCTGGGCGGTGCTCGGCGGCACGACGCTGGGCAGGGAGGGCGCGCTGATGGCCCACTCGCTGGAGGAGGGCGACCTGGCCGCCGCCCGCGCGCGTCTCCCGCACCTGTGCGGGCGCGACCCGTCCGGGCTGGACGCGGCGGAGCTCGCGCGGGGCACGGTCGAGTCCATCGCGGAGAACACCTCGGACGCCGTCGTCGCTCCGCTCGTGTGGGGTGCGGTCTTCGGGGTGCCCGGTCTGCTCGGCTACCGCGCGGTCAACACGCTCGACGCGATGGTGGGCCACCGGTCGCCGCGCTACGGGAGGTTCGGCTGGGCCTCCGCCCGGCTGGACGACGTGGCCAACTACCTGCCGGCCCGGCTGACCGCCCTGCTCACGGCGGGCCTCGCCGGCCTGGCCAGCGGTTCCCCGCGTCGCGCCGCGGCCGTTCTCGCACGGGACGGGCACCGCCATCCCAGCCCCAACTCCGGCCGCTGCGAGGCGGCCTTCGCCGGCGCCCTCGGCGTACGTCTCGGCGGGGCGAACGACTACGGCGGCAGGGTGGAGCACCGCCCGGAGCTGGGCGACGGCCCCCGCCCGGCCGTCTCCGACATCCGCAGGTCCGTACGGCTGGCGCGCGCGGTGTCGTACGCGTCGGTCGGCCTGGCCGTCGCCGCCCGGCTCGCTCTCAGCCGAAACCACCGAAGGGGCCGATGATGGGTGCACTCGTCCTGCTGCTGGTCTTCGCCGTCGTCTTCAGCGTCGGGGTCGCGGTGATCATCGTCGCGGTGCTGGCCCTGCGGGCGTCACGGCGGCCCGTGCCGCCACCGCGAGACCGGAATGATCCGTCCCAGGATTGGTAGGTTCGATGGCATGGGCCGAGAAAGCGGAGAGAGCGGAGAAAACCGGGTCCTGCTGGTCTTCGACGGTGACTGCGCCTTCTGCCAGACGTGCGTGAACGCCGGGCACCGGTTCCTGCCGTACATGCCCGCCGTGCGGGCCTGGCAGGGCCTCGACCTCGGCGCGGCGGGCCTGACGCGCGAGGAGGTCACGACGTCCGTGCAGCTCCTCGGGCCGGACGGGCTGCGTGCCCACGGTGCGCGCGCCGTCGCGCTGCTTCTCGCCCTGCAGCCGGTCGTGGCCTGGCGCGCCGCCGGCCGGGTGATGCTGACGCCGCCGGTGAGCTGGCTCGCCGAGGCGGGCTACCGGCTGGTCTCCCGCTACCGCCACCTGCTGCCCGGCTCCACCACCTGCGGCACGTCCTGACCTCCGCTTTGCCGAAGGTGCGAACGAAGAAGACCGGCAAGTGTCCGGAAGCGGGCATACCCCGCGCCTGACGGGAGCGCCACCATTGCGGCATGACAGCAGTGGTGGAGACCGAAGGACTGACCAAGTTCTACGGTACGAGACGGGGCCTCGAGGACCTCACCCTCGAGATCCGGCCGGGCGAGGTGTTCGGCTATCTGGGCCCCAACGGCGCCGGCAAGACGACGACGATCCGGCTGCTCCTGGACGTGATCCGGCCGACGTCCGGCCGGGCGAGCGTCCTCGGCGCCGATACCCGCGATCCGCGCGTCCGCGCCCGGATCGGCTACCTTCCGGGTGAACTGGCCCTGGAGGGCAGGGAGCGGGCCCGCGAGTACCTCCAGTTCCTCGCCGACGTACGCGGCGGGGTGAACCGCGGCAGGATCGACGAGCTGGCCGAGCGGCTGGACGCGGACCTGTCGGCCAGGATGGGCGAGCTGTCCAAGGGCAACAAGCAGAAGGTCGGCCTCATCCAGGCGTTCATGCATGAGCCCGAGCTGCTCATCCTGGACGAGCCGACGAGCGGGCTCGACCCGCTGGTGCAGCAGGAGTTCCTGGCCATGGTCCGGGAGGCGCGCACGGCGGGCCACACGATCCTGATGTCGTCGCACGTGCTCGCCGAGGTGGAGCACGTGGCCGACCGCGTGGGCATCGTGCGCGCGGGTCGTCTCGTCGCCGTCGAGGACATCGCGGCGCTGCGCGAGCGGGCCGTACGGCATGTGGAGCTCCACTTCGACGCGCCCGTACCCGCCGAGTCGTTCGAGGGTCTCCCCGGCGTACGGGACGTGGTCGTGCAGGGCGCGAGCCTGCGCTGCACGATCGACGGCAGGCCGGACGCGCTGATCAAGGCGGCGGCCCGCCACACCGTGGTCCACATGGTCAGCGCGGAGCCGGACCTCGAGGAGATCTTCCTGACCTACTACAGCGAGGAGGAGGGCCGTCATGCCCACGCTGGTGCGTAAGAGTCTCAGGGAGTATCGCCGCGCCCTCATCGGGTGGACGGTCGGGCTGTGCGCGTTCCTCACGATGTACATCTCGATCTACGCGAGCATGATGAAGGATCCCGCGACGTTCAGCGCGCAGGCGATCGCCAAGTATCCCGGCGCGTTCAGAGACCTGATGGGCGGCATGTCCGACATCGCGACCGGGCGTGGTTATCTGCAGGCGGTCGCCTACCAGATGCTCGGCCCGCTGCTGTTCACCATGTGCGCCGCGATCCTCGGCAACCGGGCCATCGCGGGCCCGGAGGAGGCCAAGACGCTGGAGCTCACGCTGACGCTGCCGGTCGACCGCAGGCGGCTGCTGCTGGAGCGCTGGGCCGCGCTGGCGCTCGGCCTGCTCGCCGTGGCACTGGTGACGCTGGCCGTCGCCACCGGGGCGTCGTCCGCCGCCGGGATGGACGTCCCGTTCGGGAGCATCCTCGCCGCGCACACGGGACTGTTTTTGCTGGTGCTGTTCTTCGGGACGCTCACGCTGGCCGTGGGCGCGGCCTTCGGGCGCAAACAGGTCGCGCTCGCCGTGGTCGGCGTGTGGGGCGTCGCCGGCTACGTCGTGGAGACCATGGGCAGGAACGTCGACGCGATCTCCTGGCTGCGCTGGATCTCGCCCGTCCACTACTACCTCGACGGCAGGCCGCTCTACCAGGGCTGGCCGTACGGTGACTACCTTGTGCTGCTGGGTGCGACGGCCGTCCTGCTCATGACGGCGCTGCTCGCCTTCGAACGGCGTGACGTAGGAGTCTGATGGACAGCGTTCTCGCTCGCGTGAGCGAGGCGACCGGGGTGCCCGCCGACTTACTCGGCGGGTTCCTGTCGGTCCTGGCCGCGTCGGCCGCCACCGGCAGGCTGCCCGGCCGCGCCGACATGGACGGCCTGCGCGAGTGCGGCGCCCTCGCCGCCGAGCGCGGCATCCCGCTGCGGGTGCTCGCCGACGCCTGCCTGCACGCCGCCGAGCTCACCGCCGGTGGGGCGTTCGGCGCCGTACGCCGGGGCGTGGCCGCCTACATCGAGGGCTATGAGGAGGCCCAGCGCGCCGCCCTCCGGCAGGAGGAGGAGGCCCGCCGCCTGTTCGTCGACGACCTGCTGCAGGGCAGGGCGGACGCCGAGCGGGCCGAGCACTTCGGCCTGCGGCTCGCCGGGGCGTACGTCGTGACCGTGGCGAGGCCGGGCGTCCCGGTGGCGCCGGGCGACCCGATGGCCGCGCGGATCGAGCAGGCGCTGGTGGCCCGGTTCGGCTCGCACAACATCCTGGTCGCCGTCCGCGACGGTCTGCTGGTGTGCGTGTCCCCGGCCGCGCTGACCGCCGCGAGCGGCGAGTTCACCCACCACGTACGCGCCGCGCTGACGGACTGGCGGGCCGGGGTGGGCCGCCCCCACCAGGGCCCCGGCGGCATCGTCACCTCCTACCGCGAGGCGGCGGGCGCCATCGACCTCGGCGAGCGCCTCGGCCTGCGGGCCCAGGTGCTGAGGGCGGCCGACCTGCTGGTCTTCCCGGTGCTGCTGCGCGACAGGGAGGCGATCGTGGACCTCGTCTCCACCGTGCTCGGGCCGCTGACCTCCGCGCGCGGCGGGCCCGAGGCGCTGCTGGAGACGCTGGAGGCCGTCTTCGCCTCCCAGGGCAACCACACGGCGGCGGCGCGCAGGCTCGGCGTCAGCACCCGGGCGATCACCTACCGGCTGGAGCGGATCCGGAGGCTGACCGGTTTCTCGCCGAGCGACCCCACCCAGCGGTTCACGCTGGAGACGGCCGTGCTCGGGGCCCGCCTCCTGGAGTGGCCGGCTCACCCTCTGGCCTGATCGGATCATCCCCCGCCACTTTCAACGTATAGGCGACGAGGGGGCTTGCGGCAAGACCCCGGTGACGCCGCAGAATCGGAGGCCGTCAGCCGGATCGCCCGGTGCGGCACACGGCCGCGGGCAGGCTCACGTTCGCCATGCCGTCACAGGGGAGTGCACATGCGCGTGCTGTTGTCCACGATCGGAACGCGGGGGGAAGTCCAGCCGATGGTGGCGCTGGCCGTGGAGCTGCGGGCCCTCGGGCATGAGGCCCGGCTGTGCGTGCCGCCCGACTTCCGCGAGTGGATCGAGCGCCTGGGATTCCCCGTCGTGCCCATCGGGCCCGAGCTGCGCGCGGTCGCGTCGGCCGCCCCACGGGTCCAGGCTCCGCCCACGCCCGAGCAACGCCGGCGGATGATCGAGGGCACGATCGCCGTCCAGTTCGCCACGATCCCCGCGGCGGCCGAGGGCTGCGACGTCATCGTGGGAGGCGGGGCCATGTCGATGGCCGCCCGCTCGGTGGCGGAGCAGCTGGGGATCGGCTACGTCTACGTGAGCTACTGCCCGGTCACGCTGCCGTCGTCGCACCATGCGCCCGTGCCCGTCTGGGGGCAGGGCCCGGCGGACGCGACGGCCGGCAACCGCGCGCTCTGGGCCGAGGACGCGCGGCGCTGGAACGGCACCGTCGGCGCCGCGCTCAACGCCCACCGGGCGTCGGCCGGCCTGGCTCCGGTCACGGACACCAGAAGACACATGTTCACCGACCGGCCCTGGCTGGCCGCCGACCCGGCGCTGGGGCCCTGGCCCGAGCCCGCGGACATCGACGTCGTGCAGACGGGCGCCTGGATCCTGCCGGAGCGGCGCCCGCTGCCACCGGAACTGGAGAAGTTCCTCGACGACGGCGAACCGCCGATCTACGTCGGCTTCGGGAGCATCCGGGCGCCCGAGGGCATCGCCGCGGCGGTGACGGACGCGGCCCGCGCACTCGGCCGCCGCGTGGTCGTGCTCCGCGGCTGGGCCGGCCTGTCCCCGGCGGACGACGGGCCCGGCTGCCTGGCGATCGACGAGGCCGACCAGCGGGCGCTGTTCCCCCGGGTCGCCGCCGTCGTCCACCACGGCGGCGCGGGCACCACGACCGCCGCCGCGCTGGCCGGGACGCCCCAGGTCGTCCTGCCGCAGCACTACGACCAGCACTACTGGGCGCGGCGGGTCGGCGAACTCGGGATCGGGACCGCGCACCCGCCCGCCGCGCCGACCGCCGAGTCGCTCACCACGGCGCTCAGCCAGGTCCTCGGTCCCGGCGTGGCGGCCCGCGCCGGAGCCGTCGCCCGCGAGGTGCGCACCGACGGCGCCGCGGCCGCCGCCCGGCGGCTGGTCGCCATGGGGGCCGAGGGGACGCTCAGGGGATGAGCAGCACCTTGCCGGTCGTCCGCCGGGCTTCCAGGTCGTCGTGGGCGCGCCGGGCCTCGGCCAGCGGGTAGCGCTGGGAGACGTGCACCTTCACCGCGCCGGAGGCGACCCAGCCGAGCAGGTCGTTCGCCCGGGACAGCAGCTCCTCGCGGGTGGCCGTGTAGTGCCCGAGGGTGGGCCGGGTCAGGAACAGCGACCCGGCCGCGTTGAGCCGCTGCGGGTCGAACGGCGGGACGGGCCCGCTGGCCGCGCCGTACAACGCCATCATGCCGCGCGGCCGCAACGACGCGAGCGATCCGTCGAACGTGGCGGCGCCGACCCCGTCGTAGACGACGTGCACCCCGGCGCCGTCGGTGAGCTCCTTCACGGCCTCGGGGAAGCCCTCGTAGCCGACGACCTCGTCGGCGCCCGCCTGCCGGGCGAGCTTCTCCTTCTCGGCGCTGGAGACCGTGCCGATCACGCGGGCGCCGCGGAGCTTGGCCATCTGCACGAGCAGCAGGCCCATGCCGCCGGCCGCGGCGTGCACGAGCACGTCGTCACCCGACCGGATCGCGTACGTGGAGTGGGTCAGGTAGTGCGCGGTCAGCCCCTGGAGCAGCACCGCCGCCGCCAGGTCCGGCGACAGCCCGTCGGGGAGCCGGATCGCCCTGTCCGCCGGGACCACGGCCCTGGTGGCGTATGAGCCCATGACGCTGGCCCAGGCGACCCGGTCGCCGGGCACGATGTCGGTCACACCGGGCCCGACGGCCGTGACCGTGCCGGCGCCCTCGTTGCCGGGCACCAGCGGCAGCGGCATCGGGTAGCGGCCCTCGCGGTGGTAGACGTCGATGAAGTTGACGCCCGTCGCCGCGACCTCGACCAGCACCTCACCGGGGCCGGGCTCGGGGTCGGGACGCTCGGCGTACTCCAGCACCGAGGAATCACCGTACGCGGGGACGACGATGGCATGCATGCGCGGCTCCTGTCTGGTCTCTCCTGAATGCCCTCAACCGGCCGGTCCCGGCGAATTGTTCCGGGCCCCGGTACGGCGGGCCTCAGAAGCCGGTGAGGGTGATCTTGCCGATCGCGGTGCCCGATTCGAGGATGCGGTGGGCCTCGCGCAGGTTGGCGGCGTTGACCGGGCCGAGGTCCAGGTTGGCGGTGGTCGTGACGACCCCGGCGTCGACGAGCCGCGCCACCCGGTCGAGGATGCGGTGCTGGTTCACCTGGTTCGGGGTCTTGAACAGCGAGTGGGTGAACATGAGCTCCCAGTGGAAGGCGATGCTCTTCGGCTTGAGCACGCCGATGTCGAGGGAGTCGTGGTCGTCGATGGCGACGATCCGGCCGAAGGGGGTGAGCGCCTCGGCGTAGGCCGCGAGGTTGCGGTCGGTGCCGGTCGTGCTGAAGACGAAGTCCACGCCGTCCGGCGCGACCTCGGCCAGCTGCTTGGCCAGCGGCGCGCGGTGGTCCACCAGGTGGTGGGCGCCCATCCGGCGGGCGAACTCCACGGTCTCCGGCCGGGAGGCCGTGCCGATCACGGTCAGCCCGGTCAGGGCGCGTGCGAGCTGCACGACGATGGAGCCGACGCCGCCCGCGGCCGCGGTCACCAGCAGCGTCCCGGTCTGGTCCGCGTCGTGGGGCAGGGCGTCGCCGCGCAGGCCCAGCCGCTCGAACAGGCCCTCCCAGGCCGTGAGGGAGGTCAGCGGCAGCGCGGCGGCCTCGGTGAAGGACAGCGTGGCGGGCTTGTGGCCGGCGATGCGCTCGTCGACGACGTGGAAGCGGGAGTTCGCGCCGGGCCGGTCGATCGCGCCGGCGTAGTAGACCTCGTCTCCGACCTCGAAGAGCTCCACCTCGCCGCCCACGGCGACCACGGTGCCGGCGGCGTCCCAGCCGAGCACCTTGGGCTCGCCGCCCGGATCGCTGTTGCGCCGGACCTTGTAGTCCACCGGGTTGACGGCGACGGCCTCCACCCGGACCAGCAGGTCGCGCGGGCCGGGCTCGGGCACCGGCAGCTCGACGTCCAGGAGGCTCTCCGGGTCGTCGACGGGAAGGCTGCGCCGGTAGGCGACGGCGCGCATGACGGCGGGTACGGCGGACAGGGTCGTGCTCGGGTGCTCACTCATGAGGTCCTCCCACATTGCAGGCGGCCGGTGCGGATCGCACGGCGGCGCGGTGACTGTGGGACGGTACCCGCCGGAGTCTGGTTACCCGCAAGGGATACGAGTACCCGATGGGAACCGTCCAGGCGGCAGGTCTAGCAGGGCAGTGTCCGTCGCGCAGTGCCTCGCCGGTGAACGTGAGCAGGCCGGCTACTCGGGCGGTGGCCGCGGGGTGCCGCCGGTCTGCCGGCGGACCTAGAACCACCCAGACCGCGCGCTCGCGAAGCCCCTGGGGGTGCTTGGTACTCCAGCCTCTGCGGGTACTCCCGCTCGTCGGCACCGGTCGGCATCGTCGGTCCGCGCCTGAGGCAGGTACAGGTCCACCATCAGCACCGCCCTATCCTGCCCGATGCGCTCCACCACAGCGACGCCACCTCAAAGATCACTAAGTGCTGCCGCCGTACTAGTTGAGAAGGCGGTTCAAGCTGCACCGGAAGAGATGGGCTCTCATGTCACAATGCGGCAGGCTGACGGCGAGCTTCGTGGTCAGCCTTCGCCGTCGGCCGGGCGCCGCTGAGCTGCCGGCCACGTGGCGGGCAGCTGCGGCACTTCGGGCAGCCCTACAGCTCCTGCCACCTTCCCTCGCCCCATAGAACGCCTCCCATCGGGATACCAGCGGCCTGATAGGTCGCGAATATCCTTGCGTCGCGGATGAAGTTGAAGTTGGTATAGATGTGGAATATGTTGACTTCGAGGTCGCAACTACCGCGTAGATCGCTGATGTCGTTGTAATACAGCGTGCCCCCAGTGACGGAGAATACGTTGAGCACGGGTCCGTACGCGTTTCCCTCGAATCTCTTCGCGATCCCCTTTGTCTCCAGCCTCACGTTCAGATGAAGCAGCAATCCCTCGACCTTGGCCAACGCCATAACGCTGTGCCTGAACGCCGATAGGTTGACGCGCTCAACGCCGCTGGGTGGCGACCATTGAGTATCGAATTTCGAGAGAATGGTTTCGAGCCATGCTTTGTCGTCGATGGCGCCGTAGAGGCCTTCGAGTTCCGGTCCGGTGGCGCGTGGATGGATCGATTGGAAATACGCCACGAACTTGTTGAACAGCGCGTCGTCGCGCGCCTCAGTGGATGCCACGGGTTTCCCTCCTGAGATCCTTACCGACGATATGCGCGCGATTCATGAGTATCATAAGGATCGTGCCTCTGCTAGAGGCGTAGGTTGACCCCGAGCTTTTCCGGCGGCCCAACGGCGCAGGCCGGTCGGTTCTGCCAATGAGATCCGCCGCCTGTTCGCCCTGTGGACCCGGCCACCCACCAACGAACGGCACGTCCGCCGCTGGTCCCTGTGGCGGAGACGTCACCAGACCCACGCTCGCCAATCCCACTACCAGCGACAACACATCAAAGATCAATGAGTGCGGCCGGAGTATTGGCCGGAGCCGGCGATCGGGCGCTGAACAGTGACCCGAAGAGACGGCCAGTGCCGCCGCCGCACATGCTCTCACTCAAGTGTGCCAAGTCGGGAGTTTGCGATGCGCATGGTGGTGCTCACTAACGTGAGCGAGCGGATCGACGAAGCCGCTCACAACCGATCCACGCCGAGCCCGGCATGAGCGGTGAACTAGTCGGAGCCGGGGAAGCGGCCTATGTTGCGCTCCACCCACGTCCGCAGGTGGGCGAGGGGGACGTTGGCGTCCCTGCCGAGCGAGGTGAGGCTGTATTCCACGCGCAGCGGCACCTCCGGATACACCTCGCGATGGACGAGGCCGTGGTCTTCCAGGCGGCGCAGCGTCTGGGTGAGCACCTTGGGACTGACGCCCTGGAGGCGGGCGCGCAGCGCGCCGAAGCGCCGGGGCCCGTCCTCCAGGGCGCCCAGGGCCAGCGCGCTCCACTTGTTGGCCAGCAGGTCGAGCATGTCGCGGCACGGGCAGGCGGCGGAGTAGACGTCCTTGGGGCCGTCGCACACGGTGTTCATGCCGTGAAGATATCCAAAAGGAACTTATGCCCCTGGGGGAACCGGTCCAGAGGCCAGCCGGCGAAGCAGCGGCAGGTCGACGCTTTCCAGCGTCGGCACGGTCGTCACGCCGCTCGCCGTGACCGGGAGGCCGACCGCGATGACGGCGCACCCGGCGGCCCGGGCCGAGGCGACGCCCGTCGGGCTGTCCTCGATCGCCACGCACGCGGCGGGGTCGACGCCGAGCCGCGCGGCGGCGGCCAGGTACGGATCGGGTGCCGGTTTGTTCCTGGCGCTGTCCCCGGCGGCCACCGACAGCCGGAAGCGGTGCCCGCCGACGGTCTCCAGCACCAGGTCCACGACCGGCCGGGGGGACGCGCTGACCAGCCCGGCCGGGACCCCGGCCGCGCGCAGGGCCTCCAGCAGCGCGACCGCGCCGGGGAGCGTGGTCACCCCGCTTCCGAGCCGGACGGTGAACGCCTCCGTCAGCATGGCCTCGACGGCCGGTGCCCCGGGACCCCCGGGACCCCCGGCGGTGTCCAGCGCGGCGGTGATGTGCAGGGCGGCGTCCTCGACCGACAGGCCGTACAACGCCTTCCGGTCGGCCTCCCCGAGAGGGGAGCCCAGGCCGCAGGCGACCTCCACGCAGGCGTCCCACCACAGGCCCTCGGTGTCCACCAGCGTGCCGTCCATGTCGAACAGGACCGCCGCCGGGCGCTCTCTAGACGACATCGGGTTCGGGGACCGCCGCCGCGGCTCCGGTCTCCGTACGGGCCGACACGAGCACGGGCCGCTCGACCAGCCCGACGCGTACGGCGGTGCCGGGCGCGAAGCGCGCGGAGTCGTGCCCGGGCACGTCGGCGAGCACCTCGGTGCCGTCGCCCAGGCGGACCCGCAGCCGGGCGGTGGAGCCGCGGAACGAGGAGACCATGACGATCCCGTCGCCCTCGCCGTCGGGGGTGACCAGCACGGCCTCGGGCCGCACGAGCACGTCCGCCCGCGCGGCGTCCGGGGACGGCCCCTCCACCGGCAGCGTCTGGCCGAGGACCGTGACCCGGTCGCCCGACACCAGGCCGGGCAGGTGGTTCATCGCCCCGACGAACTCGGCGACGAACGGGGTGGCCGGCCGGTCGTACAACGTGGCGGGGCCGGCGACCTGCTCCAGGCGGCCGTCGCGCAGCACGGCGACGCGGTCGGCCATCGACAGCGCCTCCTCCTGGTCGTGCGTCACGAAGATCGTCGTGATGCCGAGGGAGAGCTGCAGGCGGCGGATCTCCTCGCGCAGCGTGACCCGCACCTTGGCGTCGAGCGCCGACAGCGGCTCGTCCAGCAGCAGCACCCTGGGCTCCAGGGCGAGCGCGCGGGCCAGCGCCACGCGCTGCTGCTGACCGCCGGACAGCTGGTGGGGGTAGCGGTCGCCGACCGAGGGCAGGCCGACCAGCTCCAGCAGTTCCTGCGCGCGGGCGTGTCGCCTGGCGGCGGGCACCTTGCGCACCCGCATGCCGAAGCCCACGTTGTCCCGCGCGTTGAGGTTGGGGAAGAGGCTGTAGGACTGGAAGACCATGCCGGCGTCGCGCCGGTTGGCCGGCACGCGCGTGATGTCGGCGCCGTCCACCAGGACCTCGCCCTCGTCGGGCTGCTCGAAACCGGCCAGGCAGCGCAGCGCGGTGGTCTTGCCGCATCCCGACGGGCCGAGCAGCGCGATCAGCTCGCCGGGCTCCACCGTGAGGTCGAGCCCGTCCAGCGCGACCGTGCTGCCGAACCGCCGCCGCAGGCCGCGGAACTCGACCCGGGCGCCGTTCATGATCCACTCCTTTGCCTCGCGCCGGCGGACGACAGGGCGAGCAGCAGCAGCCAGGTGATCAGCAGGCTGAACACCGAGACGGCCACCGACACCTGCGCCTGTGAGCCGGAGATCCGGTAGATCCAGTTGGGGAAGGTCTCGAAGCTGAGCAACCGGGCGATGGTGAACTCCCCGAGCACCAGCGCCAGCGTGAGGAACGACGCGCTGGCCATCGCCGACCGCATGTTCGGGATGATCACCCGCAGCAGCACGTGGGGCCACGACGCCCCGAGGTTCCTGGCCGCCTCCGACAACGTGCGCACGTCGATCGCGCCCAGGCCCGCGTCGAGCGAGCGGTAGGCGAACGGCAGCGCGAGCACGACGTAGGCGAGCACGAGCACCACCGGGAAGCCGGGGTTCTGCAGCGCGATGATCGTCTGGTAGAAGGGCGTGCTCGCCAGGTAGTCCGGCCCCCACCGCAGCACCGTGCTGATCCCGGCCACGAACGTGATCGGGGGCACGACCAGCGGCAGCGTGCAGACCACCTCCAGCACCGGCCGCAGCCGCGGCGCGCCGAGCCGTACGGCCACCACGGCGGGCAGCGTCAGCAGCAGCACCAGCACGATCGTGGCGAGCCCGAGCCCGAGCGACAGCAGGAGGCTGCCGCCGAAGCCCTCGGCCGAGAAGATCTGGCCGTACGCGTCGAGCGAGAAGCCCCGGTCGGGAGCCTTCACCGTGAAGACGAACGACGCGATCAGCGGGACGAGGAAGTAGACGGCGGCGAGCACGAGGACCACGCCGCGCCACACCCGGGGACGGCGCGGCCGGCCGCCGCGCGCGGGCGCCGTTCCGGGGGCGACCTGTGCGGTCACCTGTGTGGAAACCTGGGGGGTCAGCGAAGCCATCGGGCGCTCCTTCGCTGCAGCGGGAGGTAGACGGCCATGACCAGCCCGGCGACCACGATCATGTCGAGGCTGAGGGCCAGCGCGACGTTCTCGTGCCCGATCAGGACGTTGCCGGTGAGCGCGTCTGCGATCTTCAGCGTGACCAGCGGGACGGTGGACCCGACCATGGCCTGCGCCGTGGCGTAGGCCGAGAACGCGCCGCCGAACAGCAGCACGACCCCGCCGAGCAGCGCCGGGGTCAGCACCGGGATCCCGACGTACCGCCAGAACTGCCAGGTGCTCGCGCCGTTGTTCTGCGCGGCCTCACGCCACTGCGGGCGCAGCCCGTCCAGCGCGGGCACGACCGTGAGCACCTGGAGGGGGATGGAGAAGTACAGGTAGACCAGGGTGAGACCCCAGAAGTTGTACAGGCTCCACCCGTGCTGGCCGAGGCCGAGCGTGGTGGTGACGACGCCCGAGTTGCCGAGCGTGGCGATCCAGGCGAAGGCCAGCGGCACGCCGCCGAAGTTGGCCAGCACACCGGAGGCGGTCAGCACCGCCTCGCGCAGCGCCCGGAACCTGGAGGTCACCACGGCCTGGGCGAGGAAGGTGCCGAGCACCCCGCCCAGCACCGCCACGAGCGCCGAGATCTTGACGCTCCCGAGCAGTGCGGTCAGGTACGCGCCCTGGAGCGACTCGGTGAGGTTGGCGGTGCTGAGCGAGCCCTCCTTGGTGAACGTGCCACCGAGGAGGACCAGCATCGGCACGCCGAAGACGATGACGGCGAAGACCAGCAGCGGCGCGGCCGCCCACCGGCTCTTCGATCGCGTACGGCTGTCGCGCACGGTCTCAGCCCGAGACCGCCGCGCCCCACCCGCTCGCCAGGACCTCCTTGGCCTTGTTGACCTGGTCCGGAGTGGGGAAGGAGGGGGTGCCCTCGACCTTGGGGAGCTGGTCGACCATGGCGGCGTCCGCGCTGCCGTCCTCCTGCATGGACGGCAGCAGCACCGGGCGGGCGTAGCCCTTCAGCCACAGGTTCTGGCCCTCGGCGCTGTAGAGGAACTCCTGCCACAGGCGGGCGGCGGCGGGGTGCGGCGCCCACTTGTTGATCGCCTGGGCGTAGAAGTTGGCGTACTGCCCGTCGGAGGGGATCGCGATCTTCCAGTCCACGCCCTTGGACGCGAACTCCTTGGCGTAGCTGGCCTGCAGGTAGTCCCAGTCGAGGGTGATCGGCGTCTCGCCCTTCTCGACCGTGGCGGGGGTGGCCTCCACGGGGTTGAAGTTGCCGTTCTCCTTGAGCTTCTTGAAGAAGTCGATGCCGGGCTGGATGTCGTCGAACGAGCCCTGGTTGGCGAGCGAGGCGGCGTACACGCCGGCGAAGGCGGCGCCGGCCTTGGTCGGGTCGCCGTTCAGCGCGACCATGCCCTTGTACTCGGGCTTGAGCAGGTCGGCGAACGTCTGCGGGCAGGTCTTGACCCGCTTGGCGTCGCAGCCGATGGAGATGTAGCCGCCGTAGTCGTAGTACCAGGCGCCGCCGCTCTCCTTCTGCCCGTCGGGGATCTTGTCCCAGCTCTGCACCTTGTACGGCGCGAACAGGCCCTCCTGGGCGCCGCTGAGCGCGAAGGCGCTGCCGAGGTCGAGCACGTCGGGGGCGCGGTCCTGGCCCTTGAGGGTCTTGACCGCGTTGATCTCGTCCTGGCTGGAGCCGTCGGGGTTGTCATTGGTGATCTTGATGCCGTACTTGGCCTCGAACGCCTTGATGACCTCGCCGTAGTTGGCCCAGTCCGGCGGCAGCGCGATGGTGTTGAGCCGGCCCTCCTTCTTGGCGGCCTCCACCAGCTTGTCCATGCCGCCGAAGTCCTGGGCGGAGGTCGCGGAGGCGGCCTTGGAGTCGCCCGATCCCGAGCCGCCCCCGGCGGTCGTCGGGGCGGCGCCGCAGGCCGCGATCACTGAGGTGGTTATCGTGAGCGCGGCCACGAGGCCGGCGGTACGTGTGGACAAAGGTCCCTCCCACTATGGTGCGTGGATCGAACTTAGGCGAACTTGTACAAACAAGCCAGAGCCAGTAAGTCGCATATCGATGTCAGTCGCGTGAACGGAAGGGCTCAGCACGATGGCGCGCTACGAACAGATCGCGAGTGACCTGCGGGACGCCATCGTCAGGGGGGACTATCCGATAGGCGCTCAGCTTCCCTCCGAGGCTGAGCTGGCCTTACGGTACGCCGCCGCGCGCGGGACCGTCCGCCAGGCCGTCGCCCTGCTCGCCGCCGAGGGGCTGGTCGGGTCCCGGCAGGGCGCCCGGCGCATCGTGCTCGGCAGCGAGCGCAGCCAGAGCTTCGCCGAGTTGCACAGCTTCGCGCAGTGGGCCCGCTCGATGGGCTACCGCGCCAGCGGGACCGTGCTGTCCTCCGGGCGCCGTCCGTGCTCGCCCTCCGAGGCCGTACGGCTGTCGCTCGAGCCGGGGGAGGAGGTGCTCGCCGTGCTGCGGCTGCGGCGGCTCGACGGCGAGCCGGTGCTGGTCGAGCGCACCGTCTACGCCGGCTGGATCGCCCCCGCCGTCGAGCGGCTCGACCCCGACTGCGAGTCGGTGACCCAGGAGCTCTACGAGTCGGTCGGCCTGGTCTTCGCGTACGGCGAGCACCTGATCGACGCGGTGGCGGCCGGCAGCGAGGACGCCCGGCTGCTCGGCGTGCGGCGGGGCAGTCCTCTGCTGCGCCAGCGCCGCGTCACCACCACCCAGGAGGGCCGGCCCGTCGAGTCCTCCGACGACCGTTACCGCGCCGGGAGCGTGACCTTCAGCATCCGCAACTCCACCGCCGCCAACCCCCTCGTCCGCCGCGCCGGCGACTGACCTGCCGGGCCGCCTCAGGGCACCAGGTAGGCGCTGTCGCGGGCGTCGGTGATCGCCATGTGGCCGGGCGCGTGGCCGATGGCGAACGGCGGGCGCGACCGCATCACCGCGGCCTGCGGCGTCACCCCGCAGGCCCAGAAGACCGGCAGCTCCCCGTCGCGCACCTCGACCGGGTCGCCGAAGTCGGGCGTGGCGAGGTCGGCGATGCCGAGCGCGGCGGGGTCGCCGACGTGCACCGGCGCGCCGTGCACGGCCGGGTAGCGCGAGGTGACCCGGACCGCGGCGGGCACCAGCGCGGCGGGGATCGGGCGCATCGACACCACCAGCGGCCCGGAGAGCTCGCCCGCCGGGACGCACGGCCGGTCGGTCAGGTACATCGGCACGTTGGTCCCCGCCTCGATGTGACGGACCGGGACGCCGGCCTCCAGCAACGCGGCCTCGAACGTGAAACTGCAGCCGATGAGGAATCCCACCAGGTCGTCCCGCCAGTAGGACGTCACATCCGAAACCTCGGCGACCTGCACGCCGTCCCGGTAGACGCGGTAGGCGGGCAGGTCGGTGCGCAGGTCGCCGTCGAAGATCGACGCGAACGGCTCGCCCGGCTCGGTGACGGCGAGCACCGGGCAGGGGCGCGGGTTGCGCTGCGCGAACACCAGGAAGTCGTACGCCCGGTCCCTCGGCAGCGCGATCAGGTTGGCCTGCGCCCATCCCGCCGCCCAGCCGGAGGTGGGGGTGACCAGTCCTCCCCGGAACAGCTCCCGCGCCTCGCGGGGGGTCAGACGTGCGGGGTCGAGTTCCATCAGGGCCTCCCCGGGCCGGTGGGCCGTTCGTCGCCGGCCACCCGGAAGCCGCCGGCCACCCGGAAGCCGCCGGCCACCCGGAAACGGATGCGCTGCCCAGGGCGGGCCTGCGCCGCCCGGTCCACGTCGGCGTCGCGCAGCACGGCGATGACGGGGTATCCGCCGGTCACGGGGTGATCGGCGAGGAAGAGCGTCGGCTGGCCGGACGGCGGCACCTGCAGTGCGCCGGGGACCATGCCCTCGCTCGGCAGCTCTCCTTCGCGCGCCCGTTCCAGGCGGGGCCCGCGCAAGCGCATGCCGACGCGGTCGCTGTGCGCGGTGACCTCGTACGGCTCGGCGCACAGGGCCGCCAGCGCCTCCGGCGTGAACCAGTCGTGGCGCGGCCCTGGTAGCACGCTCAGCGTGAGGACGCCGGACTCGGGCGCGGGCACCGGCGCGAGATCGGCCACGGGGAAGTCCTCCGGCGCGGGCCCGACCGGCAGCACCGATCCGGGCGAGGGACGCTCCGGGCCGAGCCCCGAAAGCAGGTCGGTGGCCCGCGACCCCAGCACCTTCGGCACGTCGATCCCGCCGCGGACCGCGAGATAGGTCCGCAGCCCGCGCGGCGGCACGCCGAGCCGGAGCGTGGCCCCGTCCGGCAGGCGCTCGACCGACGCGTGCCCGATGCCGCGCGAGCGCCCTCCCGCGTCGGTGACGGTGGCGGGGCAGGGCGCGCCGGTGAGCGCCACGAGCAGGTCGCCGGTGGCGCGCACCTCCAGCCCGCCCAGCGTGACCTCCAGGCAGGCCGCGTCCTCGGGATTGGCCAGCAGGCGGTTGGCCAGCCGCAGCGCGCCGCGGTCGGCGGCGCCGGAACGGCCGACGCCGAGATGGCTGTGCCGGCGCCGCCCGAGGTCCTGCACGGTGGTGAGCGGACCGGGAGCCAGCACCATCAGCGCACGCCGGGACTCGTTCACGACTCCTCCGTGAACCGCACCCGGACCCCCGGGCGCAGCAGGGCGGGCGGATCGGCCGCGATGTCCCACACCACGGTCTCGGTGCGCCCGATCAGCTGCCACCCGCCCGGCGACTCGCGGGGGTAGACCCCGCTGAACTCCCCGGCGAGCCCCACGGCGCCGGTGGGCACGCGTACGCGCGACTCCGGCCGCCGTGGCACGGCCAGCCGGGGATCGCCGCCGATCAGGTAACCGAAGCCGGGGGCGAACCCGCAGAAGGCGACGGTCCAGGGGGTGCCGGTGTGCGCCGCCACGACCTCGCGTTCGGTGAGCCCGGTCAGCGCGGCCACGTCGCCGAGGTCGTCGCCGTCGTACACCACCGGGATCACCACCTCCTCGGCCGTCGTACGGCGGCCTCCGGCGGGCCGTACGGCCAGGACGGCGGACTCCACCGCGGAGTGGCGCGCGGGCGGCTCGAACCGGACGAGCACCGTCCGCGCGGCGGGGACGATGTCCACGACTCCGGGAGGGGTGTCGGCCGCGAGGGCGTCGTAGAGGGCGACGACCTCCTCGAGCCGGTCGAGCTCGACCAGGACCGCGTGCTCGCCGCAGCGGTGCAGCCGTGCGTTCACGGGCTCTCCCCGGCGAACGGCGCCAGGCCGATGCCGTTCGCCCTGAGCGCGTCGCGGACCTCCACGGCCATGGCGACGGCGCCGGGGCTGTCGCCGTGCACGCAGATCGAGTCGGCCGTGACGGTGAGCGGTGTCCCGTCGATCGCCTCGATCGGCTCTCCCCTGGCCATGCGCACGCTGCGCTCGGCGACCCGGGCGGGGTCGTGCAGGACGGCGCCCGGCGTGCCGCGCGGCACCAGCGTGCCCTCCGGGGTGTAGGCGCGGTCGGCGAAGCATTCGGCGACCGTGGTGAGGCCGGCCCGGCCGGCCTGGTGCAGCCATGCCGAGCCGGGGAGGCCGAGCACGGGCAGGCCGGGGTCGTAGGCCCGCACGGCCGCGACCACCGCGGCGGCCTGCGCCTCGTGGTGCACGATCGCGTTGTAGAGCGCGCCGTGCGGCTTGACGTACCTGACCCGGGCGCCCGCCACCCGCGCGAAGGCGTCCAGCGCCCCGATCTGGTAGATGACATCGTCGGCGAGTTCGGCGGGCGGCACGTCGATGAAGCGCCGTCCGAAGCCCGCCAGGTCGCGGTAGCCGACCTGGGCGCCGATCACCACGCCGCGCGCGGCCGCGGTCTCGCAGGTGCGCCGCATGATCACCGGATCGCCCGCGTGGAAGCCGCAGGCGACGTTGGCGCTCGTGACGATCGACAGCAGCGCCTCGTCGTCGCCGAGCTTCCACTGGCCGAAGCCCTCGCCCAGGTCCGAGTTGAGGTCGATGCGCGTGGTTCGGTAGGGCACGTCAGCTCCAGAGTGCGCTGATTCCGCTGGGATAGTTCCAGCCGAGGTAGATGGTAAGCGCCCGGACGCGGGCCGCCTCCCGGCCGCCTGCCCGGAACACACCGGTTGAGCCCGCCGGCCTGACCCTGCTGATCCGAGCTGGCCGATCCGAGCTGGCCGATCTGGGCTCGCCGACCTGGGCCTGTCGTTCCGGCAGAACCGGATGACCGGCCGCCGCGTCCTACGGATATGCGGACGCGGATTCTCGCAGTGACGGCGGCGCTGGCCGTGGCGATCCTGCCGGCGGCATGCGCGTCGCCCACGCCCCGCGATCTCGAGACCTGGAACGAGTCCGACGCCGTGAGCGGCGAGCCCGCCGTGCGGGAGCGCCCGTCGCCCTCCTGCCTGACCGGGTCGCCGACGCCGGAGCCGGGCGGGGAGGACGGGCGGGCCGGAGCGTGGCGCGCGGCGTACTACGACTACCGCGACCGGCTCAGGGGCCTGGCCGTGACCCGCGAGGGGACCGTGTGGGCGGCAGGCACCCGGGTGCCCCGCGCCTGCGGGCCCGAGACGGGGACGCCGCTGCTGCTGCGCGGGGACGGCGGGCGGTGGCAGGAGGTCGCGGCCCCGCCGATGGTGCCAGAGCCGAGAGCCATGGCCGCGTCGTCCGACCGCGACGTGTGGCTGTTCGGCGGGGAGAACGCCGCGCGCTGGAACGGGCGGAAATGGACCGCGGCGCCCGGCCCGGGCGCCGACCTGAAGCGGGTGCACGCGGCGGGCCCCGGCGACGTCTGGGCGATCGTGAACGCGAACTTCCTGGACGGGGCCGGGGGAGCCGAGGGCGCCTGGGGCTCCTGGTCGGATCTGCGGCACTGGGACGGCGCCGCCTGGCGCAAGGCGCGGCCGCCGCTGGTCGCCAAGGACGTCGGCGGCCTGCCCGGCGGCGAGGTCTGGGCCGCCGGTTCCAGTCGTGGCCGGGCCGCCGTCGCCCGGTGGAACGGCTGGTCCTGGAGCATGGTCCCGCTGCCCGCGGTCCCGGTGCTGCACCGGAACCAGCTCTCCGAGCTCGTCGACCTCGCCGTGGACGAGTCGGGCCGGGTGGCGGCCGTCGGCTGGATCGCGTGGGTCTGCGGCGTCCAGGAGGAAGACGTGACCTACTGCGGCCGCACGCTGCTGCTGCGGCGGGAGAACGGACGGTGGAGTCACAGCCTGCCGTCCGAGCCCGGGCTCGACCCGCACGTGCGGCTGGAGGCCGACGGCCGGGGCGGGTTCTGGCTGTTCTACTCCAAGACCGAGTGGAACACGGCGGTCGGTCACCTGTCGGGCGGCAAGTGGACGTACGGGACGTTTCCGGCCGGGCCGCTCGGGCACACCCGGGTGGCGGCCGTCGTGAGGCAGCCGGGGACGGCCCGCGTCTGGGCGGTGGCGGCCGACGACACCGAGCGCGAGGAGCCGCCCTACCAGGGCAGTGGCGTCTGGCTCGCCGACTGAACACGCGCCCGCCGACTTGCGTTCACCCTCCTGGGAACGTATGTTCGAAGTAGCGGCGATTCTGCCCGAATCATCCGCCCGTCTTCCCCCGGGTGGCCAGAAAGCCACAGGGAGAAGGAGTCTTGAGCAGACTTTACGGCGATCCGATCGAGGTGTGGGTCCGGGACGGGCACCCTGCTCAGTTCGTCTGGCGTGACCGGCTCTACACCGTCCGCGAGATCCAGGACCACTGGGTGGTCGCCAGGGAATGGTGGAAGACCTCGGACGCCGATCCCGGCGAGCGGCGCTTCTGGCGACTGGGGGCCGCGGCCGGCAAGGAGGTCGGGACCTATGAACTGCGCTTCGACACCGCCAGCGGCGGATGGCTCCTGCTGAGGGCCTGGGACTGATGGGAACGCTCCAGCAACCCACGACGACCGGGGGACGGGCCGCTGGAGGACGGACCGGGGGACGGACGGGGGCGCGCCGGTGACGCACGCCTTCGCCCACCTGCACGTGGCGTCCGCCTTCTCGCTGCGGTACGGCACCGCGTTCCCCGCCGCCCTCGTCCGGCGGGCCGCCGAGCACGGCATGGACACGCTGGCGCTGACCGACCGCGACGGCCTCTACGGCGCGATCAAGCACGTCATCGCGTGCCACGAGCGGGGTGTCCGCCCGGTCGCCGGCGTGGATCTGGCCCTCGGTCCGGGGGGCAAGACGGACCACATGATGGGCGGGGTTCTTACGCCGTGCCGAACGGAATGACACCCCTAATCA
>NZ_JBFAOO010000050.1:0-44812 GCF_040675265.1 Microbispora sp. NPDC049633 | reverse complement strand
TTCCGTCGTCGCCGGCCGCGCCGGGATGCGCCCATGCCTGGGCGGAGGGGCCGGCGGCCAGCGCCGCACCGGCCAGGACAACAAGCAGCGGTTTCATGCGATCCCCCCGTTTCCGCTGGTGACCAGCGTTCTCAAGGGAGCCCCCGGGGGCAAGCGCCCACTCCGGACCGCAAAGAAATCTGACGTACCACAGACCACATCGGTTCCGCTGGATTCATAACGAGCTGGGCAAGAAGGGATGCCACAACCGTGTGGATCTGGAAAAATCACCCTCTACTATCCATATCTCCACAACGAGAGGTCCCACGGTGACCAGGAAGCTGACACTCGCCGCCGGTGGCGTCGTCGCCGCCGCGAGTGCGGTCGCCGTGCTGTGGAGTCAGGGCCCCGCCGTTCCCGCGACCGCCGCGTCCAGCGTCACCACGACAACGGTTTCCGCCGCGGCGGGCATCGGCAAGAACGGGGTCAGCGCCTTTCCCCTCGCCCCCCGTCAGGCCGACGAGCAACGGGTGGCGGCGTACTGGAGCCCGGAGCGGCTCAAGCAGGCGAGCAGCTACGTGCCGAGCACGAAGCCGTCGCCCTCGACCAAGAGCACCCCCTCCCTGGTCGAGGTGGGTCCGGCGGGCGCGACACCGCGCGCGGTCGCGCCGCGCGGCGCGGCGCCCCCTGCCGCCGCTTCCCCGCCGATGGTGGGCAAGGTCTTCTTCAAGGTCGGCGACAAGGAGTACTGGTGCTCCGCCTCCGCGGTGCACTCCGCCCGCCGCAACCTCGTCGCCACCGCCGGGCACTGCGCGTACGCGCTGGCCCAGGACAAGACGGTGGACAACTGGGTCTTCATCCCCGGCTACCACGACGGCGTCGCCCCCTCCGGCATCTTCGTCGGCCACACGCTCTACATGCACGAGGACTTCGCCGGTCAGGGCGACTTCGACCGCGACTACGCCTTCGTGACCGTGCACCGGGGCTTCACCTGGCAGCCGTACGTGGAGAACGGCAGGCTCAAGTACCGGCCGGTCGACGTGGGCCGCCTGGAGGACAAGGTGGGCGCCTTCCGCTTCGCCTCCGGCAAGCCGACCGGACGACCGATCTCCGTCTTCGGCTACCCGGCCGGGGCCCACCCCGACGGCAGCCGCCCGTACACCGGCCAGACGGTGAAGTCCTGCGACGGCACCACCGAGAAGAAGTTCGTCAGCGCGCCGACATGGCAGCTCGAACACGGGGTGCGGCTGCCGGGCTGCCCGTTCACCGCCGGCGCGAGCGGCGGCCCGTGGGTGATCGGCTACGACGCCGCCAAGCGGACCGGCTACCTCACCGGAATCACCAGCCTGACCTGGAATCTCAGCGGCGGCGGACGCCTCGACGCCGTCTCCACTCCGTACTTCAACCAGCTGACGCAGCGGGTGTACGCCCAGGCGAGCAGGCAGGGCACGGGCTGACTCTCCCCGCCGCGAGGGGTCTCGATGTGATTCACGTCACACCTTGCCATCCGATCCGGCTGCGCACAGTACGTGATTTGACACGGAAGGCATCCGAGTGGACCTGCACTGATGTCACGAGACGGTCTCGGTCCTGACAAGTGCTGTCATGCGTCACGGAAAAGTCACGGCCGATGTGCCCCCAAAACCACGTAAAAATCGAATAAAGGCGAGAGGTACTGTCTTTACTAGCCCTTTACACACGGGTGGGACGCATGTGGCGTGCCACGACAGCACCTGGAGCTCTATGAACACCCGAGTCAACCGTCTGATCGTCCCCATCGGGGGTGTGGCCGCGGCAGGCCTCATCGGGGCCACCATCGCGGTCCCGGCGCAGGCGGCCGGTGACACGGCCTCCGACTCCCTGGCCGCGAGCGGCATCGCCGCGAAGAACGTCATCGCCTACTGGCTCAACCAGAAGGCCTCCAACCTGGTCCACGCCACCCCGTACGGGTACGAGAGCCAGGTCAGCGCCAAGCACGTCTCGACCGGCGGGCCGTCCGCCGACAGCAAGCCCGGCACCGTCTCGCCCACCGGCGGCGGCAAGTCGGGCGGCTCCCTGAAGAACGTCAACCTGCCGCGCACCACCGGCAAGGTCTTCTTCCGCGGCGGCGACGGCAGGCCGCACTGGTGCAGCGCGACCTCCGTCCAGTCGAAGTACGGCAACCTGGTCGCCACGGCCGGGCACTGCGTCTACGACACCAAGACGAACAAGGCCACCCTGGACCGCTGGGTCTTCATCCCCGGCTACTACCAGGGCAAGGCGCCGTGGGGCATCTACGTCGGCAAGACGGCCTACACGCACTACGACTTCGACGTCTACGAGGACGGCGACCGCGACTACGCCTTCGTGACCGTCTACAACGGCATCAAGGCGGGGCGCGGCGGCGACCTGCGCAACATCGCCGAGTGGAACTGGAAGCAGGTCGACAGGAAGACCTACCTCAAGTACGACCGCTTCCTGCGCAAGAGCCGGGGCGGCAAGTACTACATCGTCAAGTTCACCGACGTCGGCCGGCTCGAGACCAACGTCGGCGGCCAGGGCCTGGCCTACAACCAGAAGATCGGCAGCTCGGTCTACGTGTTCGGCTACCCGAGCGGGTCGCACCCGGACGGCAACCACGCCTTCACCGGCCAGACCCTCAAGTGGTCGTACGGCAAGACCTTCGCCGCCAAGGCCCCCTCGGTCAAGGGCGAGGAGCTCGTGGGCGTCAAGTCGTCCTTCACCGGCCAGGGCTCCTCGGGTTCGTCGTGGCTGCTGAGGTACAGCAGCGCCAAGCGGCTCGGCTACCTCAACGGCGTCACCAGCGGCGTCTCCGACACCGACGGCAACAAGCGGATCGACACCAGCGTCTCTCCGTACTTCGACGGCGAGACCTACGGTGTCTACAAGGCCGCCGCCAACAACTGGTCCGGCTCCATCGCCTGAGTCGCGGACGCCCGGCGCCGCCCCTCGGGTGGCATGCTGAGCGGACGGCGATCACGAGGAGATCAGCGATGACCCACCCTTCCGGAATGCAGCCCGCTTCCCGGCGAACCCCCCTCGACGCGGAGGAAAGGGTGCGTGGCGAGGCCAACTTCTCGCTGCTCGTCGCCGAACACCTCATGACGAAGGGCCGGTTCAGGATCACCGCCGACAGCCCGGAGATGGTGGATCTGTGGCAGACGGCCGCCCGCATGGCGGGTGAGAGGCTGCAGCGGCCGGTGGTCAGCTACGCCGACGGCCGGGACATCGTCATCACGTTCGCCCAGCAGGCTCCGAGCCTCACGACACAGGGCTGAGCACCCCCCAGGAAGTGCCCCGCCGCGCCGCGGCGGGGCACTTCGGCGTTCCGGGGAGAACGACGAGCGTCCGCGTTGTTTTCCCGACTTGATCCCCATCGCTGTATGTTCCTTCGCAGCCCGTTCACGTGTGGGGCGCGGGAGACGTCACACAGCAAGGAGATCCGTTGAAGCGCATCCTCCCCCCGCTGTGGGGTGCGGCGGCGACGACCGCGTTGCTCGTCACCGGGGCGGCGGCACCCGCTCACGGCTACGAGATCACCGTGACGACGCCCCTCGCCTCCGGCGCGAAGGTGGCTTCGGTGCTCGCCTACTGGCTGAGGGACGGCGGCCGCCCGCTCGCCGACGCGACTCCCGCGTCAGCGCCGGCCGGGATCGAGGCCACCCCCGTCGCGGCCGACGGCGCCGCTCCCGACGGCGTGCGGGGCGTGGTGCCCGCCGCCGCCGGGGTCAGGCGGGCCACCGGCCCCTCGAGAAACGTCAACCTGCCGAGGACGACGGGCAAGGTCTTCTACGTCGGCCCGGACGGCCGCCCCCACTGGTGCGCGGGCACGTCCGTGCAGTCCGACCACCGCAATCTCGTGGCGACGGCCGGGCACTGCGTGTACGCCGCGCGGTCCACGGCGGGCTCCACCGCCACACCGCACCGGAACTGGATCTTCATCCCGGGCTTCGCCGGCGGCGGCACGCCCTGGGGCGTCTACGCCGGCGGCCAGGCCTTCGCCCACAGCGACTTCACCAGGTACCGCGACCTGGACCGCGACTACGCGTTCGTCAGCGTCCACGCCGGCGTGCTGCCCAAACGCGTCGCGCTGCGCGACGCCGCGCAGTACGCCGCGTTCTCCGGCGGCCCCAAGTACCGCACCGCGACCGGCTACACCGGCGTCCGGCTGCTCCCCGTAGGGCGTCTCGGCGACAAGGTCGGCGGGCAGGGCCTCGCCTACAACCTGCCGGTCGACCGGCCGCTCGCCATCTTCGGCTACTCCCTGCGGGCCTCCGCGCGTCCCGCGAACGGGCTCACCCGGGCGTACCGCAGGCCCTTCCTGGCCCAGGACCTGTCCAGGAGCGCGAACGAACTGGTCGCCGTGCGCTCGGCCTTCGCCGCCGCCTCCGGGTCGCCGTGGCTGGCCGCCTACCGCGGCGTACGCGGCCTGGGGTACCTGAACGGCCTGACCATCGGGCTCTCCGGCGCGGGCACCGGCCTGTCGCCGTACTTCGACGGGGAGCTGTTCCAGGTCTACAGCGCGGCCCGGCGCGCCGGCTGAGGGGCCAGGCGCCCCGGCGGGGCGGCCCTCAGACGCCGACCGCCTCCCTGTCCGCGGCATGCGTGCTCGTGCTCTGCCTGGTCCCCGCACGGCCCCGGCCGCGCGCCAGCAGCTCCGCCACCCGCGGCTCCGCGGCGTAGGGCGCGAACCGGCGGCACATGTCCGCCACGTACGTCCGCGTGCGCGCCGACTGGATGTTCTCGGCGAGATCGAGGGCCGACGACGCCGCCTGGCACGCCTCCTCCAGCTCGCCCTCCTGGATGAGGGCCGTGGCGAGCAGCGAGAGGTTGAACATCTTGCCGCGCACGTAGCGCCCGTCCATCACCAGCGAGCGCCGGGCCTGCCGTACGGCCCGCGCCCCGTCGCCGAGGTCGCGCAGGCAGTGGGCCGACTTCGCGGCCAGGTAGGCCTCGTCGAAGTAGCCGATCCAGCCGGGCTCGTTCTGCGGCGTCCGCCGGTCGAAGGCGACCTCCGCCTCGTGCAGCGCGCCGCCGCAGGCCGTGCGGTCCCCGAGCAGGGCCAGGGCGTGCGCCTCCAGCACCCGGGCCTCGGCCAGCAGCGACCCGACCCCCGAGCGCCGCGCGGCCGCCACCGCCGCCCTGGCCAGCTCCAGAGCATGCCGGGCATGCCCGATGTAGACGGCCTGGTGGCTCATCCCGGCCAGGATCTCGCCGCACAGGGCGTGGTCGCCCGCGCCGCGCGCCAGGCCGAGCGCCTGGATCAGGTAACGCTGGGCCAGCCCGTGCTGCTCCAGGTCGTAGGCCATCCATCCCGCCAGCCGGGTCAGCTCGGCCGCCGCGGTCGCCAGCGAGCGCCCGGTGGCCTCGCCGTACGCGCCCTCGCGCAGCAGCGGCGTCACGGCGGTGTGCAGGTAGCGCACGACCGGGCCGCGGATGCTGCCGCCGCCGAACCGGTTGTCGAGCTCGCCGAACGACCGGGTGACCTCGCGGATGGCGGCCACGTCGGAGGGCCCGACGCGGCGCGGCCCGTTCGCGGAGAGCCGCTCCCCGTCGGGCGCCGCCAGCCAGCGGACGATGCCCGCCGAACCCGCTCCCAGGGCGAAAGTGGAGTCGAGCAGGAACCTGCGCCGCTCGACGTCGGCCCTCCACAGTGCTGTCACGCTTGCCACACCCTCCTCCCACGAATGGGGGAACTCCCGTCCCAGATCGAGGGGGACCGTTCCACGCGGCATGCCGATGTCCTCCCTGGACACCTGCCGCCCCAGCCGCAGCGAGAAGATCTCCGCCAGCAGGCCGGGAACCGGTTCGCGCGGGCTGCGGCCGCCGATCCAGCGCAGCACGGAACCGTGGTCGTACCGCATCCCCCGCAGCCCCCGGGCCAGGCCGAGACCGTTGAGCCGGCGGGCCAGCCCCTTGCGGGACAGTCCGGCTTCGGTGAGGTGCTGCTGGAGCAGGCGGTTGGGGTCAGGTCGCATCGCTCTCCAACCGGGACAGGCAATAGCCGATTTGGTTACGGAGAGCTTTCTTTATAGCACTAACCGTGAGGACTTAAAGGCATTCCCAAATGTTTACGCGCCCTGACAGGGAGAAGACGAAGGGCCGCGCACCGCGCGTTCACGCGGCTCGCGGCCCTCGGGCGTCCGGTGGTGGCCGGAGGACTACTTGCGGGCGACGCCGTCCTCCCGGGCCTGCCGCGCGACGGCGGCGATCACGGCGGGGGCGACCCGGGCGTCGAACGGCGAGGGGATGACGTAGTGCTCGGTGACGTCGTCGCCGACCACGGCCGCCAGCGCGTCCGCCGCCGCCACCTTCATGTTCTCCGTGATCGTCGTGGCGCGGACGTCGAACGCGCCGCGGAAGACCCCGGGGAAGGCCAGCACGTTGTTGATCTGGTTGGGGTAGTCGGACCGCCCGGTGGCGACCACGCGGGCGTGCCTGCCCGCCACCGCGGGGTCCACCTCCGGGGTGGGGTTGGACAGCGCGAAAACGATCGAGTCCCGCGCCATCGACGCGATGGCGTGCTCCGGAACGGTCGACCCGGACAGGCCGACGAACACGTCGGCGCCCGCGAGCGCCTGCTCGGTCGACCCGGACAGGCCGAGCTTGTTGGTGTCGCGGGCCAGCGCCCGCTTGACCGGGTTCAGGTCCTCGCGACCGGTGTGGATGACGCCCTTGGAGTCCGAGACCGCGATGTCGCCGATCCCGGCGTTCAGCAGGATCCGCGACACGGCGACGCCGGAGGCTCCGGCGCCGGCCACCACCGCGCGCAACTCGCCGAGGGAGCGCCCGGTGAGGCGGGCCGCGTTGCGCAGCGCGGCCAGGACCACGATCGCCGTGCCGTGCTGGTCGTCGTGGAAGACGGGGATGTCGAGAAGCCCCCGCAGGCGCTCCTCGACTTCGAAGCAGCGGGGAGCGCTGATGTCCTCGAGGTTGATGCCGCCGAACGACGGCGCGAGCCTGACCACGGTCTCGACGATCGCGTCCACGTCGGTGCAGTCGATGCAGATGGGCACCGCGTCGACGCCGGCGAACTGCTTGAACAGCAGGGCCTTGCCCTCCATGACGGGCATGGCGGCGGCCGGTCCGATGTCGCCGAGCCCCAGGACCGCGGTGCCGTCGGAGACCACGGCCACGACGTTGGAGACCCAGGTGTAGTCGTTGACCAGGTCGGGGTTGTCGGCGATGGCGGTGCAGACGCGGGCGACCCCGGGCGTGTACGCGAGCGACAGGTCGTCGGCGTCGCGGACCGGGACGGTGGAGCGGACCTCCAGCTTGCCGCCGCGGTGCAGGGCGAAAGCGGGATCCAGGTCGAGAGATGCCAAGGAAGAAGAAGATGTGACGGTCACAGCGACCCCAGTGTCGAAAGGACGAGTTCCTTCGGTAGACGCCGTCAAGAGAACGAGAGCCCTGGCTTCGGTAGCCGCCGGAGGCCGTCGTCGTTGACGGTCGTCTCTTGAGGGGGTACGGGGGTCACCCGTTCCCTGATTGTGCCACAGGATGTGACACGCGCCCCGGCCGGATCGGGTCACATATCGTTGCACGTTCAGGTGTTCCCCCAGGCCATCGGGCATGTAATACTCGGCTTTGCCGGTGATCTCTTACGTATTTGGGCGTCCCAGTGGACTTGACGTCTTACGCCGAGCTGGCCGTACAGCTGGTCAACATGGGCGGCGAACTCAAAAACCCCTTCTCCCTGCGGGCCCTCCTGGAGGAGACGGGCCGTACGGAGGCGGCCGCGCGTCTCACCCGCCGCGACATCGACGCGCTGTGCGAGCTGCGCGACGAACTCGCGGGGGTCTTCGCGGCGGCCGCGGAGGGCGACGACGTGGAGGTGGTCGAGCGGCTCAACGGGCTGCTGGTCCGCCATCCCGTGCATCCGCAGATCTCCGGGCACGACGGCCAGCCCTGGCACCTGCACCTGACCGAGGGCGGCCGGGTCGCCGACGCCCTCTCGGTCGGGTCGGTCATGGGCCTGGCCAGCGTCGTGACCCGGCTCGGCGTGGACCGGCTCGGCATGTGCCAGGCGGCGCCATGCCGCAACGCCTATCTCGACACCTCCTCCAACCGGTCGCGCCGCTACTGCTCGGAGCGGTGCGCCAGCCGGGCGAACGTGGCCGCCTACCGGGCGCGCAAGCGGGGCGCCTGACGGGCCGGCCCGAAGAAGGGCGCGGTCAGGCGGCCGGCGTGGGGAAGCGCAGCGCCGGCCTGGGCCAGTAACGCAGCACGACCCTGCCCACGACGTCCTCCTCGGGCACCGCGCCGAAGTCCCAGCTGTCCCGGCGCCCCGGGGCCGACTGGTTGTCGCTCTCCAGCCACCAGCCGTCGCCCGTGAGCCGGAAGGCCCGCTTGACGATCAGCCCGTGCGGCCGCCTGGCGACCACCAGGTCGCCGGGACGGATCGGGGCGCCGCGCCGTACCAGCAGCCAGTCCCCGGGCCGCAACGCGGGCAGCATCGAATCGCCGGACACGCACACGGCGGTGAGCACATCCCCCTCCGCACAGTGATTTCGAGACGAGTAAGGTCGGTCCTGGAACAGTGCTGTCACCAGCATTCCTAAGGAAGGATTCCGATGCTCGCACGACTGCTGCGACCCCGGCACGAGGCGTCCGCCCACTGCGACCTGCCGTGCGGGGTCTACGACCCGGCCCAGGCCCGCATCGAGGCCGAGTCGGTGAAGGCGATCATTAAGAAGTACGCCGACAACGACGACCCGGTCTTCAGGACCCGCGCGCTGATCATCAAGGAACAGCGGGCCGAGCTGGTCAAGCATCACCTGTGGGTGCTGTGGACCGACTACTTCAAGCCCCCGCACCTCGAGCAGTACCCCCAGCTTCACCAGCTCTTCTGGGACGCCACGAAGCTGGCCGGCGCCGCCGGGGCCAAGGGCACCGTGGACCCCGCCCTGGCCGACGATCTCCTCGCGAAGATCGACGAGATCGCCAAGATCTTCTGGGAGACCAAGGCCGCCTGAGCCTCGGAACCTCGGGCCCCGCACGGCCTCCAGGGCCGCGCGGGGCCAGATCATCCCAGGGCCCCATACAAACTCCATATTCGGTAGCACGGAATTTACGTGCAGGTACCTCCAAGGATCGCCACAATCAGCGCGTCCGCCCGGGGCGGCACCGCTCGAGTGGCGGTAGGTTGCAGTCAGCGGCACTCAGCCGGCTGAAGAGGCGAGGAGGAACGTGACCGAGGAAACCGAGACGCCTGCGGTGGATCTGACCGGGATTCGCGATGCTGTGAGTGTCCGGCTGCCCGCCGTGAGCGCCTACCTGTCCGTGCTGCGCACGGCCACCGCCGGGCTCGCCGCACGGCTCGACTTCACCCTCGACCAGATCGAGGACCTGCGCATCGCCGTCGACGAGGCGTGCGCCATGTTGCTGCGGCACGCCGTGCCCGGAACGGATCTCCTCGCGGAGTTCGAGCTCACGGGCCCGGAGATGACGGTCCGCGTCGAGGTCAACACGCTGGGCGTCAGCTCGCCCAACCGGGAGGACTTCGCCTGGATGGTGCTGACCGCGCTGGCCGACGACGTGGACGCGATCTCCGACCACGCCGATCATCTGGCGATCGTGCTGCGTAAGCGCCGGAGCTCGGCGAGGCCGTCGTGATGACGGAAAGGACGAGTGCGATGACCTCCGGCGACTCGGCGGTGCCGGACCGCGTACGCGCCCGCACACTCTTCGCCGAGCTGTCGGAGCTTTCGCCGGACGACCCGAGGCGGCAGCGCATCCGCGACGAGCTGGTCGAGCTCCACCTGCCTCTGGTGGAGTACCTGGCCCGCCGCTTCCGCAACCGCGGCGAGTGGCTCGACGACCTCACGCAGGTCGCCACGATCGGGCTGATCAAGTCGATCGACCGGTTCGACCTCGCCCGCGGCGTGGAGTTCTCCACGTACGCCACTCCGACCATCGTCGGCGAGATCAAGCGGCACTTCCGCGACAAGGGCTGGGCGGTCCGCGTGCCGCGCAGGCTCCAGGAGCTGAAGCTCTCGCTCACCAAGGCAATAAGCGAACTGTCGCAGCGGGAGAGCCGCGCGCCCACGGTCGCCGAGCTCGCCGCCCATCTGGGCATGAGCGAGGAGGAGGTCCTGGAGGGCCTGGAGTCGGCCAACGCCTACTCCACCGTTTCGCTCGACGCGCCCGACTCCGGCGACGACGACGCGCCCGCCGTGTCCGACTCGCTCGGCATCGTGGACGAGTCACTGGAGGGCGTGGAGTACCGCGAGTCGCTCAAGCCGCTGCTTGAGCGCCTGCCTCCGCGCGAGAAGCGGATCCTGCTGCTGCGGTTCTTCGGCAACATGACGCAGTCGCAGATCGCCACCGAGCTGGGGATCTCGCAGATGCACGTGTCCCGGCTGCTCGCCCGGACGCTGGCCCAGCTCCGCGAGGGCCTCACCGCCGAGGACTGAGCGGAACCCATCCGAGCCCGGACGATCGGACGATCGCCAGGCAGACGACCGCGACGCCGCGCTCCCCCCGGCGGCGCCCGGTCACCGATCGCACGGCTCAGGACGCGCCGGGTGCGCCGTCCTCGCCCATCAGGGCGTGTGTGGAGGCCGGCGCGAGCAGCGTGACCAGGGCGACCGCCGCCGCGGCGATGAGCGGAACGCCGAAGGCGTACTGCGCCGACTGGATGAGACTGATCGCCACCGGAAGCGCGAATATCTGCGTGACCACGGCCGGGCCCCGGCTCCAGCGCAGCACCAGCCACAGGCCCCGCGCCACCCAGAGCAGCGCAGCACCGCCGAGCACGCCGAATCCGGCCACGGCGATGCTGGTGATCACGTCGGTGGGCTCGCCGACGACGGTCTCGACGCCGACGTAGCCGCCCAGGACGAGGGCGAGCAGGCCTTCTGCGGCCAGGACTGCGGCGGCCACGGTGAGTGTGCCGGGACGGCCCACGGAACTGCTGATCACACCGCCCAACCCTACCCGCAGTGGCGCTCACCCCATTGAGCAGGCGTCACCCGGCGCGAGCGGTAAACCGTTCGTTAACCTTCAGGCATGCGGGCACTCCTCCTCGTCAATCCCAAGGCGACCTCGACGCACCGGCGCACCCGGGACGTGCTGATCCGGGCGCTCGGCGCCGCCGTCGATCTGTCGGTCGAGGAGACCGCGTACCGTGGCCACGCGACCGCGCTCGCGGCCACCGCGCACGCCAAGGGCTTCGACGCGGTGGCGGTCCTCGGTGGCGACGGCACGATCAACGAGACCGTCAACGGCCTGCTGGACGCCCGTCCCGACGGCGGCGCGAGCGACCGGCCCGCGCTCATCGTGATTCCCGGCGGAAGCGCCAACGTCTTCGCCCGCGCCCTCGGCCTGCCCAACAACCCGGTCGAGGCGACCGGTGCCGTCCTGGAGGCGCTGCGGGAAGGACGCCGCCGCACCATAGGTTTGGGACAGGCGATTTGGCATGACGAGGTTTCGGGTCCGGATCCGGGGGCAGATGCGCCACCTGACCAGCAAAGGTCCAGATATTTCACATTTTGTGCTGGGCTGGGATACGACGCCGAAGTCGTCCGGGCCGTCGAGGGCTTGCGGAGCGCGGGACATCGCGCCCTGCCCGCCCTCTACGTGAACACGACGGTTCGCCACTTCTTCGTGACGGACCGCCGGCGGCCGGCGATCCGGCTGACCCGTCCCGGCCGGCCGCCAGAGGATCGGATCTTCATGGCGATCGTGTCCAACACGTCGCCGTGGACGTACGCCGGCACACGTCCGATCAACCCGACGCCGTGGGCCGGATTCGAGACGGGGCTCGACATGCTCGGGCTCCGCAGGATGAGCCTGCCGGCCATGCTCACGCTCGTCCGGCAGATCATCGGCGAACACCGGGGATTGCCGCGCGGTAAACACCTCGTTCAGATCCATGACGAGGCCGAGTTCACCCTCCTCGCCTCCCGCCCGGTCGCCTTCCAGCTCGACGGCGACTACCTGGGGGAACACGAGTGGGTGATCTTCCGCGCTATCCCGGACGCGTTACAAGTTCTCGTCTGACCTGTTACATGTAGTCATAGTGTGACGCATCCGACAGCCACGACGGGCAAAACCTTGTCCCAAACCTCTTGTGTGGTGTTGGTACGGCTGAAAAGCTGAACACGACGTCGGAACGTAGGACCTTTACGGAGACCACAGCCTCCGTAAGGAGCCCCGGCGATCGCGCGGACATACCCGGCCCCTCACCCAGGATCCGGGTCGCTGTTCGCAGCAGCTAGTGAAAGAAATCACAAAGTTGACGAGGAGCCACGGTGGCTCCACTTTACGAAGGAGTGGAACGCATGGACTGGCGCCACCGCGCTGCCTGCCGTGACGTGGACCCCGAACTGTTCTTCCCGATCGGGAACACTGGTCCGGCGCTCATGCAGATCGAAGAGGCCAAGCAGGTATGCGGGCGATGCACGGTCGCCGAGTCCTGCCTCAAGTGGGCCCTCGAGTCGGGCCAGGACGCCGGAGTCTGGGGCGGGCTCAGCGAGGATGAGCGCCGCGCCCTCAAGCGCCGCAACGCGCGCGCCCGCGCCCGCGCCGCCGTCTGACTCCCCCGCCGCACGCGAACGCCTTCGGTGAATGCCGGGCATGGCATTCACCGAATCGCGGGGCATCCGGCCCCGGCCGGGACGGCCGAGGAGCCTCCCGCCCATAGGGCCGTCCGTCCACCAAGACATCGCGTCCACTATGGCATCCCCCACAACGGTCCCGCACAGCGGGTCCCCTGTGGCGCGTCCCGCGTTCCGTGAACGGAGACGCCGACGGGAAATCAGCCGGCGGGAGATATCAGCCGGACTGCACCGGGATGCTGAGGCTGACCTCGGTGCCCCCGCCCTCTCTCCCCGCGACGCTCAGCCTGCCCGACAGCTCGCCGACGACCAGCGTACGGACGATCTGAAGCCCGAGGCTGCCGGTTGCCTCCAGGTCGAAGTCCTCGGGCAGCCCCCTGCCGTCGTCGGCCACCGTGAACTCCAGCCGGTCGGCGTCCCGGGCGACCACGATCTGCACGTTTCCCGAGCAGTGGGCGAAACCGTGCTCGACCGCGTTCTGCAGCAGCTCGGTGAGCACCATGGCGATGGGGGTCGCGACCGCGGCGGGCAGCACGCCGAAGCTGCCGACCCGCTTGATCCCCACCTGCGCGAGCGCCACCTCCGCCGTCATCGCGACGACCCGGTCGGCGATGTCGTCGAACTCGACCATCTCCTCCGGCATCTGGGCGAGGATCTCGTGGACGATCGCGATCGAGCCGACCCGCCGTACGGCCTCGTTAAGCGCCTCCTGGCCCTCGGGGTTGTTCAGCCGGCGCGCCTGGAGCCGCAGCAGCGCGGCCACGGTCTGCAGGTTGTTCTTGACCCGGTGATGGATCTCGCGGATCGTCGCGTCCTTGGTGAGCAGCTCCCGCTCGCGCCGGCGCAACTCGGTCACGTCGCGGATCAGCACCAGCGCACCGATGCGTCCGCCGCCGACGATCAGCGGGATCGCCCGTAGCTGCACGACCGTGCCGCCGTTCTCCACCTCGGTCTCCCGGGGGGCCCGGCCGCTGGCGACGACCATCAGGTCCTCGTTGATCGGCTCGTCGGAGTAGCACAGGTCGGCCGTCGTCTTCCCCAGGTCCGCCCCCACGAGGTCGGCGTGCAGGCCGAGCCTGCGGTAGGCCGACAGCGCGTTGGGCGAGGCGTAGGTGACCCGCCCGGCCTTGTCCAGGCGGAGCAGGCCGTCGCCCACCCGGGGCGACCTGACCAGGATCGGCTCCTCCTCCGCGAAGGGGAACCTGCCGTCGGCGACCATCTGCGCCAGGTCGGACGCGCTCTGCAGATAGGTCAGCTCCAGCCGGGACGGGGTGCGCGCCGACGACAGGTTGGTCGAGCGCTGGATGACCCCGATGATCGGGCCGTCCTTGCCCCGTCGCACAGGGATCGTCTCCTCGCGCACCGGCACGCCGCTGGACCAGTCGGGGTCGCCCTCCCTGCAGATGCGGTGCTCGCTCCAGGCCACGTCGATGAGGGACCGCTCCCCGGCGGCGACGGACATGCCCACGACGTCGTCGTGGTAGACGGTCGGGCCGGTCGTCGGCCGCATCTGGGCCACCGCCACCCACCTCGTGCCGCCCTGGTCGGGAACCCACAGGATGAGGTCCGCGAACGACAGGTCGGCGAGCAGCTGCCAGTCCGAGACCAGCGAGTGGATCCAGTCGACGTCGGCGGAATCGAGCGCGGTGTGGCGCGACACGAGGTCGCTGAGAGTCGGCACGAGTGCATGATGCGCCGCCGTCCGGGTCGAAAGCGAATCGACCATCGTCACCTGGCAAGATGCACCTCATGACAGGGCCTGCGGACAGAGTCCGCGCGGCCGCCGCCGAGATCGGGGCGGCGGGTCTCGCCGGGTGCGGGGAGAGTGTGAGAACCGTCACGTTGCCGAGGTCGGCGCGGGCTGGGGGCGGCGCCGTTCCGGGTGCCCCCGAGCCGGCCGGCGCGCTCCTGGACACGGTCCGGTCGTTCACCGCCGGCACCGGCCGCGCCCCGGCCCGCGCCGGCGCCGCCCCGGATGTCGTGGACGTCCGGAGAATCATCGCTGACCTGCCCGGACGTGGCCGGCAGCGGAACCGGGAGCCGGCCGCCCCGGCTCGCGAACCCGGCCTGAGGACACCCGGTCCGGCGGCCGCCGTGGGACCTGTCGTGCCCGGCCCGCCCCCGCTCGCGCCCGGTGTGGGAGCCCTGGGTGCGCGTCGGGGCGTCCGCGTGGGATGCTTCCGCCCACCATCGGTGCCTCGGGGCCGGTCCTGTCCGCGGTTGACCGCGGGGGCCGATCTAAGGTCCGATGATCTCGCGGTGGTCCGGGGTGCGCTCACCGCTGTGGCCGAGTTGACGATATTGCCTGAGTTGGGCGATATGGCCGAGTTGAGGGTGGACAGGTGACGGAGCACAGCGAGGACTCTCCCCGGGTTCCGAAGTACTACGACGTGAAGCGCAGTCTTCTGGAGCTCACCAAGAGCCTGCCCGCGGGCAGCGCGCTCCCGCCCGAGCGCGCCCTGGCCGTGCGGTTCGAGACCTCCCGGACGACGGTTCGGCAGGCGCTGTCGGAGCTGGTGGTCGAGGGGCGGCTGCTGCGCATCCAGGGCAAGGGCACCTTCGTCGCCCAGCCCAAGGTCGCCCAGGTCCTCCAGCTCACGTCGTACACGGGTGACCTGCGCACGGTCGGCCTCGAGCCGGACACCAAGATCCTCGACATCAGCTACATCACGGCCGACGAGGCGCTCGGACGGCGGCTGGCCATCAACCCCGGCGGCAGGGTCCTGCGGATCCACCGCCTGCGCCTGGCCAACGGCGAGCCGATGTCGATCGACACCACGCACCTGTCCGCCCGGCGGTTCCCGCGCCTGCGGCGCGAGCTGGAGGTGCACTCGTCCCTGTACGAGACCCTGCACAACGCCTACAACGTACGGCTGACCGACGCCGAGGAGGTCATCGAGACCGTGCTCGCCACGCCGTACGACGCGCAGGTGCTGGGGGTGGACGTCGGCCTGCCCATGCTGCTGCTGACCCGGCACGCCTTCGACGCCGACGGCAACCCCGTCGAGTACGCCCAGTCGCTCTATCGCGGCGACCGCTACAAGTTCGTCACCCGCCTCCGCCGCCCGTAAGCAGGAAGGCTCTACCCTCCCGGGCATGAGTGTTCTCATCGTGACCGGGACGGACACCGGGGTCGGCAAGACGGTGGTGACGGCGGCGCTCGCCGTGCTGGCCGGGGAGCGGGGCGCGACGGTCGCGGTGGTGAAGCCGGCCCAGACCGGGGTGGCGGCCGGGGAGCCCGGGGACCTCGACGAGGTGATCCGCCTGTCGGGAGTGACGACGACCTTCGAGATGACGCGCTATCCCGACCCGCTCTCCCCCGCCGCGGCGGCCCGCGTCCGCGGCCTGCCGCCGGTGTCGCTCACGTCGGCGGCGGCCCGGATCGAGGAACTGGCCGAGTCGCACCGGCTGGTGCTCGTCGAGGGCGCAGGGGGCCTGCTGGTCCGCTACGACGAGGAGGGCGGCACACTCGCAGACCTTGCGCGGCGGCTGCGCGCCCCCGTCCTCGTGGTGGCGCGCGCCGCGCTGGGCACGCTCAACCACACGGCGCTGACGCTCGAAGCCATGGCGGGCAGGGGCCTCGACCTGGCGGGCGTGGTGATCGGGTCCTGGCCGGCCGACCCGGGGGTCGCCGAGCGGTCGAACGTCGCCGACCTGGAGATGCTCGCCGCCCGGCCGCTGTCGGGCGCGCTGCCGGAGGGCGCGGGCGCGCTCGGCCGGGAGGCGTTCGCCCGCGCCGCCCGCGCCGGACTGGCTCCCGCGCTCGGCGGCATGTTCGACCCGGCCGGATTCCGCTCGACCCTCAGGCTGCCCCTATGACGGGAAGGCCGCGTGACGACCGACATCGGCAACTACCCGACCGCATCGGGCCGCGCGCCGGAGCGCGACCTGGAGCCGCTCGCCGACCTCAAGATGCCCGTCAAGGGGGCTCTCCCAGGCCCTCTGAAGACCGTCGGCGTGCGCCCGGACGGCGGTCGGCTGGAATCCCAGGCCGTGCGAGCGGAGTAGCCGGGACGGCATCGGGCATCAGCGGAGGTGACCGACGTTCTCCTGAGGCTGGAGGGCATTGGCCATCCATCTGTTCCCATATGTGACCGACTGGTAGGTTTCACGGTATGGAGTCCCCCAAACACGCAGGCGACATCGCGGTCGCCGTCTCCCAGGCCTACGGCGTGGACACCATGTTCACGCTGTCCGGCGGGCACGTCTTCCCCCTGTACGACGGGGCCGTCCACCAGAACATGCGCATCATGGACGTGCGCCACGAGCAGAGCGCGGTGTTCGCGGCCGAGGCGACCGCCCGGCTGACCCGCAAGCCCGGCCTCGCCGTGCTCACCGCCGGCCCCGGCGTCACCAACGGCGTCTCGGGGGTCGCCACCGCCCACTCCAACGGCTCACCGCTCGTCGTGCTGGGCGGGCGCGCCCCGCGCTCGCGCTGGGGCTCGGGAGCCCTGCAGGAGATGGACCATCCGCCGCTGTTGGAGCCCATCACCAAGCTCGCCTTCACCGGGTCGGGCGCGGACTCCATCGGGCAGGACGTCGAGATGGCGTTCCGGACCGCCCTGGCTCCGCACCGCGGCCCGGTGTTCCTGGACTTCCACATGGACGACCTGTTCTCCCCGTCGCCCGAGTACGTCTCGGAGACGCTGACCCCGTCGCCGCTGGAGCCCGACCCCGAGGCCCTCGCCGGCATCGCGCGGCTGATCGCCGAGGCCGAGCGCCCGGTGCTCGTGCTCGGCTCGGACGTCTGGATGGAGCGCGCCGAGGAGGCGGCACGGGACTTCGCCGAGGAGTGGCGGCTGCCCGTCGTGCCGAACGGGCAGGGCCGGGGCATCCTGCCCGCCGGGCACGACCTGCTCGTCACCCGCGCCCGGGGCGTCGCCTTCGGCCAGACCGACCTCGTCATCGTGGTCGGCACCCCGCTCGACTTCCGGCTCGCGTACGGCTGGTTCGGCGGCAAGGAGGGTGCGCCTCTCGCCAGGGTCGTCCACATCGCCGACGCGCCCTCCCAGCTCGCCACGCACACCGGCCTGTCAGGCTCGGCCGCCGGCGACCTGTCGGTCGTCTTCTGGGGCCTGTCGGCGGCCTGCGGGGCCGCCGGGGTGAACCCCAAGGCGTACGAGCCGTGGGTGAGCAGGCTGGGCGAGACCGCGGCGGCGGCGATCGCCGAGGACGCGCCCCTGCTGGAGTCGGACGCCGACCCGATCCACCCGATGCGCATCTACGGCGAGCTGAACAAGGTGCTCGCCGACGACGCGGTCGTCATCGGCGACGGCGGCGACTTCGTCTCCTACGCCGGCAAGTACGTCGAGCCGCGGCGGCCGGGCAACTGGCTCGACCCCGGCCCGTACGGCTGCCTCGGCACCGGACTCGGTTACTCCATCGCGGCCCGGCTGGCGAGGCCGTCCTCGCAGGTCGTGCTGCTGCTCGGCGACGGCGCCGCGGGCTTTTCGCTGATGGACGTCGACACGCTGGTCCGCCACCGCCTGCCGGTCGTCATGATCTGCGGCAACAACGGCATGTGGGGCCTGGAGAAGCACCCCATGCAGATGCTGTACGGCTACGACGTGGCGGCCGAGCTCCAGCCGCAGTGCCGCTACGACCAGGTGGTCACCGCGCTCGGCGGCGGTGGGGAGCTCGTCACGTCGCCGAGCGAGATCGGCCCGGCGCTGCGCCGCGCGTTCGACTCCGGCGTGCCCTATCTGGTGAACATCGCCACGGACCCGGCGATCGCCTACCCGCGCAACACGACCGGGGTGTGACCCTGACAGGAGCCCCGCGTGGTCGCGCGGGGCTCCGCTCCTGCGGGGTTCAGTTCGCCACGGGGGTGCGGGTCGCCGCCGGGCTCGGCGACGGACTGGGCGAGGGCGACGGGCACGTCTTCTTCACCACGAACGTGACCGTCGTGCCCTCCTTCACCGGCGTGTTCGCCGCCGGCTTCTGGCTGACGACCACGCCCTTGCACTCCCCCGTGCCCTCGTAGGCGGCCTTCGGGACGAGACCCACCATGCTGAGCCGCGCGTTCGCGGAGCTCTCCGGCAGGTTCTTCAGCTGCGGCACCTTGACCATGCCCTCGGTCGGGCTCGGCGAGGGCGTCGGGGAGGCGGAGCGGCTCGGCGACGCGCTGGCAGTCGGGCTCGGCGACGGGCTCGGCTTCCTCCTGGACGGGCTGGGCCGCGACACCGGCACCTCCTGCGTGGGCCTCGCGGAGGGCCGCTGAACGGCCCGCGTCGGCGACGGGGTCGGCGACGGGGAGATCAGCGTCAGGGACGGCGCGGGCGACGGAGGGGTCGTGGACCCCGCCGAGGCCATGTTGATGCCGAGCACGGCCAGGCCTCCGACGACGGCGAACCCCGCCACCCCGGCCGCGACGGGCATCCCCTTGCCTCTCTTGGACCGCTGCGCCGCGCGCCGGGCCGTACGCGTGCCCTGCTGCGGCGTGGCGACGGTCGCCGGCGGCACGGCCGGCGCGTCGTTCCAGGCCTCACGGGTGACCCGGTAGGTGTGGCCGGTGGACGGGATGGGCTCCGGTCCGGTCGGGTGCGGGTGGGCCTGGGTGGCCGCCCCCGTGGAGGGCGGCGTGACCCCCATGCCCGTGGTGGCCGCCGGGCCCGGGGGCAGGCCCTGCGGGCCGTACGCCGCTCCGGCCGGCCCCTGCGGGCCGTAGGCGGGCGCCGCGTCCGGCACGGCCCCCGGAGGCAGCACCGACTGCCGGGCCGCGTGGCTCATCGCGGCGGCGGACGGCCAGCGGAGCGCCGGGTCCTTCGACATGGCCCGCTCGACGATGGCCCGCACGGCGGGCGGCACGTGCGGCGGCAGCGGCGGCGGCTCCTCCCGGATGTGCTTGAGCGCGATCGTCACCGGCGAGTCGCCGTCGAAGGGACGCTGCCCGGCCAGGCACTCGTACGCCACGACGCCCAGCGCGTAGATGTCGACGGCGGGGGTGACCGGCGCGCCCTCGGCCTGCTCCGGCGCGCAGTACGCCGCGGTGCCGAGCACCATCCCGGCGTCGGTGAGACGGGTCCCCTGGTCGGCGCGGGCGATGCCGAAGTCGGTGAGCACCAGCGTGCCGTCGGAACGCACCAGCAGGTTGCCCGGTTTGACGTCCCGGTGCACGATGCCCCGCTCGTGCACGGCCTGGAGGGCGGACGCGGCCTGCGCGATCAGCTCCATCGCGGGCTCGGCGCCGATGCGGCCGAGGCGGGTCAGCAGCCGGTCGAGGGGCTCGCCGTCGACGAACCGCATGACCAGGTACGCGGTGGAGCCGTCGCCGGGGACATCGGTGACCCCGTAGTCGTAGACGTCGACGACGCCGGGGTGGTTGACGGTCGCCATCGCCCGGGCCTCGCCCTGGAAGCGGACGGCGAATCCAGGGTCGTCGAGGCGACCGGGGAGAAGCACCTTGACGGCGACGGTGCGCGCGAGGACGGTGTCCTCGCCACGCCATACCTCGCCCATGCCCCCGGCGCCGAGCCGGGCGTCCAAGCGGTAGCGCCCAGCCAGGGTCGTGCCTTGGGCCACCATTTGCGCCCCGTACCCCCTAAGTCACTCGACCCCCGAAGGTGTCCAACAAAGCAGGTTCGCGTCGCGGGTAGATAACGACAGCATCACGGAACCCTGTACGCGTACGGGATCCAGGCTCGGGGGTCGGAAGTCGAGCCTACCTGTGCATCACCCTAACCGCTGCCCGCCTCCGTCGCCCGGAAAGCATCGCGGAGTCCCCACCCCCGATTAAGACGCATCCCCGCCCCGTTTAGTTGCCTGCGTTCTCCACGGGCACCGGGAAATCACGACCCAATAGGCTGGCCCGCATGAGTCTTGCTCCAGGTCTGCACGCCGAGGTCCTCATCATGGTGGAGCGCGAGGACACGGCGATCCGGGTCGGCAGCGGCGACGTGCCGGTGCTGGGCACGCCGCGGCTGCTGTCGTTCGCCGAGGGGGCCACGGTCAAAGCCGTCCAGCAGCACCTGGAGCCCGGGCAGACCACGGTGGGGACCAGGGTGCTGCTCGAGCACCGGCTGCCCAGCCCGGTCGGGATGCACGTCGAGATCGGCGTGGAGCTCACGGAGGTGGACGGCAGGCGGCTCGTCTTCTCCGTCAGGGCCGTCGACAAGACCGGCGCCCTGGTCGCCGCGGGCACGATCGAGCGGGTCGTCGTCGACCGGGAGCGGTTCCTGTCCCGCCTCTGAACCCCCCTCGGGGACTACTCGATGACGGCGATGAGGTCTCCCTCCTGGACGACGTCGCCCTCCTTCACCTGGAGCTTGGCGATGGTCCCGGCGTCCTCGGCGAGGACCGGGATCTCCATCTTCATCGACTCCAGGATCACGAGCGTGTCGCCCTCCTCGACGACCTCGCCCTCACTCACGACGATCTTCCAGACGTTCGCCACCATCTCGGCGCGCACCTCGGCCACCCGGAACTCCCCTCAACATGAATGCAGCAGATCAGGCTTTTCTCATCCGGGAGACCAGCCCGGTGTCGTAGTCCCCGCTCACGAACTCGGGGTGGTCCAGCAACTCGGCGCAGAACGGCAGGTTGTGCTTCGGGCCCTCGATCCGGAACCCGGCGACGGCCTCCCGGCCCCGCTCCAGTGCCTCCTCGCGGGTGGCGCCGGTGACACAGAGCTTGGCCATCAGCGGGTCGTAGAACGGCGTGACGGTGTTGCCCGCCGTGTATCCCGAATCGATGCGCACCCCCTCGCCCACCGGCTCCTCCCACACTCCGATCTTGCCAGGCCCGGGGAGGAACCTGCGGGGGTCCTCGGCGTAGACACGGAACTCGATGGCGTGGCCGCTCACCCGCGGCTCGACCGGGTAGACCTCCCCGGCCGCGACGCGGATCTGGTGCTCGACGAGGTCGAGGCCGGTGACCAGTTCGGTGACGGGGTGCTCCACCTGGAGGCGCGTGTTCATCTCCAGGAAGACGAAGTCCTGGGCGTCGGCGTCGACGAGGCACTCCACCGTGCCCGCGCCGCGGTAGGCCACGGCCTCTCCGGCCCGTACGGCCGCCGCCAGCATCCGCTCGCGCAGCTCGGGGGTCACGCCCGGGGACGGGCTCTCCTCCACGACCTTCTGGTGGCGCCGCTGCACCGAGCAGTCCCGTTCGCCCAGGGCGACCACGGTGCCGTCGGCGAGGCCCAGGATCTGCACCTCGACGTGCCTGGCCCGCTCGATGTAGCGCTCGAGCAGGATGGCCGGCTCGCCGCCGAAACGGGCGGCCGCCCGGCAGGCCTGCTCGAACGCCTTTGCCAGCGACGCGTCGTCACGCGCCACGCCCATGCCGATGCCGCCGCCCCCGCCGGCCGCCTTGACCATCACGGGGTATCCGATCTCCCGCGCGGCCCGCTCCGCCTGCGCGAGGTCGGACACCGGCTCCCTGGTCCCCGCGGCGACCGGCACGCCCGCCGCCTCCATCAGGTTGCGGGCGTTGATCTTGTCACCCATCTGCTCAATGGCCTTGGGGTCCGGGCCGATCCAGACGAGGCCGGCGTCGATCACCGCGCGGGCGAACGCCGCGTTCTCGGCGAGGAACCCGTATCCGGGGTGGACCGCCCGCGCTCCCGTCGAACGGGCGGCCTGGAGGACCTTGTCGATGTCCAGATAGCTCTGGGCCGGGTTCGCGGGACCGAGGAGCACGGCGTCGTCGGCCTCACGCGCGAACGGCAGGTCGGCGTCCGCCTCGGAGTGGACCGCGACCGCGCGCAGGCCCATGCCCCGCACCGTACGGATGATCCGCCGGGCTATTTCGCCACGATTGGCGACGAGAACTGAGTCGAACACGCAGCCAACTCTAGGGTGGCCCGCCGCTCCGTCCCTCCGACCCTTCCGACTGAACGTGGGGGCCGATTCTGTAGGGTCGCCACAACATCGGCGGCGTCGGCGCGGCGGTGAACGCGCTCCGGTGCGACGTCTGCTACAAGCGCGCGACGAGCACGAGCCGGTCGACGACGCGCGCCATCGCCTCCACCACTCCGGGGTCGTAGGCCGAGCCGCCGTCGAGGCGCAGCCGCTCCAGCGCCGCCGCCGCCCGGTCCCTGTCGGTCGAGCCGCCCACGAGGTCGTCGTAGGCGTTGGCGGCCTTGATGATGCGGCTGGCCGTCGGCGGGGCCTCGCCGAGCGTGTCGCACTGCCGCCGGACGATCTCCGCGACGCCGTGGAGGACGCCGGTCTTCCTGATCACCTCGGCGCCCAGCTCGGCGATCCGCCGCGCCTGCGCCGGGTCGGCGAGCACGGTCGCGCCGCCGGGGATCGGGTCGCGCAGCGACAGCTGGCCGATGTCGTGCATGAGCGCGGCGTACTCCAGCTCCAGCAGCTGCGGCTCCGCCATGCCGAGCTCCCGGCCGATCGCGACCGACAACTGGCTGACGCGGCGCGAGTGGCCCGGCTCGACGTATCCGCCGACCTCGGTGACCCGGCTCAGCGCGCGCACGGTCTGCAGATAGGTCGCCCGGATGCCGGCGTACTTGCGGAAGGCCACCTGTGTGACGAGCAGCGGCGCGGCGAACGCGGGCAGCGCGGTCATGTCCATGCTGTGCGAGGCGAGCGCGAGCAGGATGCCCGACGCCCCGACGGCGGCGCCGAGCGGCGCGGCCATCCTGATCTCGTCCCGCACGGCGACGCCGAACGCGGTCTTGACCTGGTCGGCCCGGTGCATGGCCGCGATCACCACGTCGGCCGCGAGCATGACCGTGACGAGCACCGCCATCACGCCGAGCGCCGGCCACCAGTTGCCGTTCCGGTCGCCCGTGTCCCCCGCGAGCTCCCCCAGCGGGCCGGTGAGCGGCCGGTAGGCGAAGGCGAGCAGCGACCCGGCGAGCAGCCGCCGGGCCATCGCGTCGAGCCGCGGCGGCCGGCCGACCGCCAGATGCGGCAACCCTCCCGCGATCATGCCGACCGACATCACCGCCACGACCTGCAGGGCCGAATGGTGCGCCGGCCGTCCGCCCACGTCGAGCAGGAGGGCGTACCCGAGCGAGGCGGCGGTGGAGATCGGAGCGACCTCGCGGTTGCCGGGCATCGTGAGCCGCGCCAGCTCCCCGGCGGCGATGAGCGCGCCGAACCCGATCGCGACCCGCGGGTCGGTCAGCCCCTGGGCCGTGGTGTGGGCGATCCCCGCCACGGTCAGCATCCCGGCGGCGCAGATGAGCAGGAGCTGGCCCGAGTCGAGCCCCACCGGCCTGGCCGTCAGCCGACGCTCCCTCACCGCTCCGACACCACCTGGATGGGCGTGGTCGGGTCGTCGTGGTCCTTGACGGTGGTCTCCACGGCGGGATCGTCGGGCGGGACCTGCACCGGCTGGGCGAGATGCCAGCCGTGCCGGTCGAGCGCCCTGACGAACGCGCAGACCATGTCGGGGTCGAACTGCGTGCCCGCGTTCTTGCGGAGCTCCGCCACCGCGAAGTCGATCGGCTTGGCCTTGCGGTAGGAGCGGTCGGAGGTCATGGAGTCGAACGCGTCGGCCACCGCGATGATCCTGGCGAACTCGGGGATCTCCGCCCCGGCCAGCCCCATCGGGTAGCCCTTCCCGTCATGTCGTTCGTGGTGGTGCATGATCCCGGCGAACGCCTCGTCGAGGAAGTCGATGCCCCGCACGATCTCCAGTCCGCGCATCGGATGGAGCTGGATCGCGGCGTACTCCTCCTCGGTCAGGCGGCCGTCCTTCTGCAGCACCTTCGTCGGCACGCCGAGTTTGCCGACGTCGTGGAGCATCCCGGCGTACCGGATCGCGCGCAGCCGCTCGGTGCCCATCCCGATCTCCTCGGCGATCATCGACGACGCCGCGGAGACCCGGGTGCAGTGCCCGCGCGTGTAGTAGTCCTTCGTCTCCACCGCCTGGCACAGCGCCGCGATGGTCGCGTCGTACGCGCGCTGCTCGGCGTGGTAGTGCCCGAGCGCCCACCGGGCCACGAACAGCGGCAGCAGCACCAGCACGGCCGAGATCGACTGCACGGTCGACCACAGGGCCGCGATCAGCAGGCCGAAGGTGGCGAAGCCGACGTAGGAGCTCAGGAACTGCACCATCGCGCGGAGCGAGACCTGGTCTTTGTGCACCTCGGACGCCAGGCGCAGGATGACCGCCGTCAACGCGAAGTTGACGGCCACGAAGACCCCCGTGGCCGCGGCGTACGGCACGAGGATGCCCGGGAAGTCGGCCGGCTCGGGCAGCCCGGCCCGGCCTCCCGCGCTCTCGTACGCCCACCCCGCGGCGTATCCGCACAGGGCGTACTGCGCGCCGTTGAACAGCCGCTTCACCATCGCGAGTCCGGGGCGCACGCTCACGACCGCGGCCAGCCCGACCAGGGCCGCGCCCTCCGCGCCGACGAGCACCACGGCGGCCAGCGCGGCGGAGAAACTCACCGACACCGCGACGTGCGGCACGTTGAGCAGCGTCGGCACCGACTCGCAGAGCAGGAAGAGCAACGCCAGGACGAGGAGCGCCGACCAGTCCTCCGGCGCGAGCCCGCGATGCGCGAGGAGACCGCGCGTGATCACGAGGCCGGCGGTTCCGACGAGCGCGACGAAGTAGACCCTGGCGGGCCACGGCAGTTCCCGCATTGCGCCACCTTGAATGCGGATCGGACCCGTGGGCCGGCCCTGCCGGGCCGGCCCACGGGCAGTGACTACGTCCAGGAGATCCCCGGGGTGCCGGCCGCGAGACCGGCCAGAGCGACCACCGGAGTGAGCAGCGCCAGCGCCACTATCAGCCTGACGACGGTCTTCCCTAGCATTGCGCCGCCTCCACGTCGATGTCGGATTCAGGCTACAGAAGGGCCGACGGCCGGTCCGGGATGTCGCGACCATCGCAGCCAAACCGTAACCAAGCCATCACACCGCGTGCAATTGCACCAGTTTGTCAGCGCCCTTTCATGACGCGCCATCTCCCCGCGCAAGCCGGGCCATCAACCTGCGGACGACGTCGTCCACGTCGGTCCGGGGCCGTCCGGCCGGGTGGCCGCCACGACCCGTACGAGCCGGTCCGCACCGTGCCGTTCGTGGTCGTGTCGCGGGAGTTCACCGGTTCACCGGTCAGACGAGCGCCTGGCGGGCCCATTCGACGGTGGCCTTGAGCCCGGTGGGCAGGTCGTGCCGGGGACGCCAGCCGAGGGCCTCGTACGCGGGAGCGGGGTCGACGGCCATCGCGGGGAGGTCGCCCAGCCGGGCCGGCTCGAAGCGGGGCTCGTCCGGGGCTCCGGCCGCCGCGGCGACCAGCGCGTGCAGCTCACGGTCGGTGGTCTGCACGCCCGTGCCGAGGTTGAAGCGGCGGCCGTCGCCGTACGGCCCGCAGGCGCGGGCGAAGCCGTCCACCACGTCCTCGACGAAGACGTAGTCGCGTGTCTGGGAGCCGTCGCCGTAGACGACCGTGGGCCTGCCCGCCAGCAGGGCGTCGGTGAAGATGGCGACCACCCCGGCCTCGCCCTCCGGCGACTGGCGCGGCCCGTAGACGTTCGACAACACGAGCGTGGTGTATTCGAGCCCGTACAGCGCCCGGTAGGTGGCGAGGTACAGCTCGCCGCCGAGCTTGGAGGCGGCGTACGGCGAGCGGGGATCGACAGGGGCGTCTCCCGGGACCGGGATCACGGCCGGCCTGCCGTAGACGGCGACGGAGGACGCGTAGACGACCTTGCGGGTCCCGGCGCGGCGGGCGGCCTCGAGCACGTTGACCGTGCCCTCGACGTTCATCTTGGTGTCGGTCAGCGGGTCGGCGACGCTCCTGCGCACGCTGATCTGCGCGGCGAGGTGACAGACGACCTCCGGCCGCCAGCGTTCGGCGAGCTCCGCGAGCGCGGGGTCGCGCACGTCCATGACGTGCAGGGAGGCGTCGGGGTTGCGCACGTGCCCGGACGACAGGTCGTCCACCACCGCGACCTCGTGGCCGTCCGACAACAGCCGATCGACGAGGGTGGACCCGATGAACCCCGCCCCGCCCGTGACCAGTGCCCGCATGTCCCCGTCCTTCCCGGCCTGTACGGAAGATCCTAACGAGCATTGCCCCGGCGCGGGCCGGTCACGCCTCCCGTGGGCCGCGGGCTATTCCACCATCTCGGCGCGGACCTGCTCGATCCTGCTGAGCACCTTGGCGCGCAGGTCCCGCGGGACGGGGTCACACCCGCAGTGCTTGGCCACGAGCCGCTTGACGGCCTCCTCCAGGCCGTACTCCTCCAGGCAGGGGCCGCACTCGTCGAGGTGCTTCCTGATCTCGGAGATGCGGTCGTTGTCCAGCTCACCGTCCAGGTAGGTGTACACCCGGTCGAGCACCTCGCTACACGGGGTGTCGTGGTGTTTCCCGCAGCTCATCGCTCCTCCTCGCCAAGCGTCCCGCCGAGACCCGCGCCGCGGGAGTCCGGCCGCACGAGACCGCGCTCACGCGCGTAGTCCTCGAGCTGGTTGCGCAGCTGCCGACGGCCCCGGTGGAGGCGCGACATCACGGTCCCGATGGGCGTGCCCATGATCTCGGCGATCTCCTTGTACGGGAAGCCCTCCACGTCCGCCAGATAGACGGCGATGCGGAACTCCTCGGGGAGCGCGGCGAGAGCGTCCTTCACGTCGCTGTCGGGAAGGTGCTCGAGCGCCTCGATCTCGGCCGACTTCAGCCCGCTCGACGTGTGCGACTCCGCCCGCGCGAGCTGCCAGTCCTCGATCTCCTCGGTGCCCGCCTGCTTGGGCTCCCGCTGCTTCTTCCGGTAGCTGTTGATGAACGTGTTGGTGAGAATGCGGTAGAGCCAGGCCTTGAGGTTCGTCCCCTCCTGGAACTGGTGGAAGGAGGCGAAGGCCTTGGCGAAGGTCTCCTGGAGGAGATCCTCCGCATCCGCTGCGTTTCGGGTCATCCGGAGCGCGGCCGAGTACAGCTGGTCGAGAAACGGCATCACGTCGCGCTCGAACCGCTCGCTGCGCTGCTCCAGAGTCTCCTCGGCTGTCTTGGAGACCGGACCCACCCCCTTAAGGACACCGTACCCAGCTGAGGATACCGGCCCGGCGAGGTCCAGCCCGTCGAGGCCTTCTGGCAGCACCAACGTCTTCATGCCCAACTGCAACAGGGCGGGCGTAGAGTCTGTTCCCGGTGCAGATTGAGGTGACGAACGACCCGGTGCGGGGAAAAAAGTAAGCACCGGCTTGGTAGCCCGGAAACCGAGTTTCGCTGTCTCACACCCATGTGCGGGGCAGCCAGAGTCCAGGAGCCGCTCGTGCTGCCTATACCGGCCAACGAACTCAACGGCTCGGGCACACTCGGGCCGTACTGGACCTTCTACCACGCGGTCGTCGCCGAGCAGCTGCGCCAGTGGCTGCCCGACCGGCCCGGCCTCCTGCTGGACCTGTCCGGCGGGCGGGGGCGGTGGCCGGTCCAGGCGGCGCGCGCCGGCCACCGGGTGATCGAGGTCATGGACTTCCGCAGACCCGCGGAACCGTGGTTGCGCGACGCCTCCGACCGCATACAGAAGGTGCGCGCCGACAACCTCGCCTTCCTGCCCGAGGGTTGCGTGGACGGCGTTGTCGCCGAGGAGCGCGTGCTGTCGGTCGAGATCATGGCGGAGTCCGTCATCGAGGACGTGGCCCGGGTGCTGCGGCCCGGCGGGCGCGCGCTGCTGTGCGTCGACTCGCTGGTCCTCGGGATGGCGATCCTGGCCGAGCAGAACTACTGGGCGCACCTGTGCCAGACGGGCGAGGTCATGCTCATCCCCTGGCCCGACGGCAGCATCACCCGCTGCTTCACCAGCCAGCAGATACGCGAGCTGATCACCGGCGCCGGCCTGGAGGTGGAGTGGGTGCGCCCGCGCACGGTGCTGTCCCCCTCCACCGTCGACCACGTGCTGAGCACGGAGAGCAAGTCGCTGTCCTGGCTTGTCCGCACCGAACTCGAGACCGAGGCCGACGACGACGACACGGTCGGCATCCACCTGGTGGCCAGCGCGCGCAAGCCTCTGTGAACGGCCCCATCAGCGGCAGGGCCCAGCGGCAGGGCTCAGTAAGCAGGGCTCAGTAAGCAGGGCTCAGCGGCGGCGCTCGGTTCGCGACTGGCACTGCACGCAGCGGGCCGCCTCGGGGCGCGCCTCCAGCCTGCCCTCGGGAACGAGGGTGCCGCAGTCGACGCAGCGGCCGTAACCGCCGTCGTCGAGCCGCCGCAGCGCGGCGAGCACGGCCGTGCGCTGCCGGGACGCGGCGTCGAGCATGGCCCGGGTCCGGTCGGCGTCGGTGAGGTCGGCCCCCGCGTCCGCGAGGGACCTGTCGTGCCCGGCGACCGGGTCCCCGCGCAGCACGCTGATCGACCGGTCGAGTTCGGCGAGCATGCCTTCCAGGCGCATACGCACGGTCGCGACGTCCACGGATCCGCACCTCCGGGAGTGGGGGATTCACCCGTCCAGGAGCCCCCGGTCTCCTGGTCGGTCAGCGGCCGATCACCTCACGTGCGGCCGCTTTCCCGAACGGATGCCCACTTCGCGCGCCGCTTACACCCCTTGGAGATCCCCGTACGCGCTCATTGCGCGGAGGGCAGCCCGATGAGGTGTGTCGCGCCGAGGAAGAAGGCCGCCCTGACGCGGTCGTCGCCCATCAGGTCGCGGACCGCCGCCGCCGACGTTCCCGCCTCGCCGTAGCCGACCTTGAGGAACGACCCGTCGGGCGCCTTGGTCGCGCCGACGCCCTTCAGCAGGACCTCGGTGGCGGCGCTCGACTGGGACACCAGGCCCCACAGCCGCGTGTAGACGTCGAGGGCCAGCAGGTCGACGAAGCCCTCGGAGACTATCTGCCCGTGCCGGATCCTGCCCGCCGTGGCGGTGAAGTCGGGATGCGCGAGCCGGTGCATCAGCTCATGGGCGAGGGTCCTGATCACCCGCCAGCGCCAGTCGGCCTTCGTCCCCCAGGCGGCACTGGGAAAGATCGGCTGCACCGAGATCCTGCCCTCGCCCCCGCTGTGCGCCGCGGTCAGCTTGACCATGGCGTCGACCCTTCTGCTCAGGGACTCGTCGGACTCCAGACGCTCGCGCAGAACGCGGCGCAGCGTCTCCTGGTCGCCGCCACGGGTGCCGTCGTAGTTCGCCTTGGCGAGCAGCGCGCCCCGTTCCTTGTCCCAGCCGACCGCCTGGGCTCTGTTCGTCATCCAGTTCAGCCGTTGGGCGGGCCCCGCGGGCAGTTCCCACGTGCTCTGCAGGCGCTCGGAGTAGCGGAAGCCGTCGAAGTACGGCCCGTCCTCCCGGGCGTCCGCGTAGGGCCCGAGAACGCGGGCCACGTACTTCTGGAGATAGTCGGCGATGCGCCTGAGATGGTCGAGCGACTCCGGCTCGGCGGGCGTGTTCTTGGGCCGCACCCAGTGGAGGAGCTGCTCGTCCACCACCTTCGCCAGCACGTCGACCAGCTCCTTGAGCACGTCCGTGCGCAGCGGCCCGACCTGCTGCCTGCCGTCGACCCCCCGGTCCTGGCCCGGGGGGTTGTAGATCGAGGTCAGCTTCGCGGTCTCGCCCTGGTCCGGTGGGACGAGGTCCCTGACGATCATCGCCGACACCCATCCACTGGCCCGGAGCACCTCGCGTTCGAACGCGTCGTCCTGGGCGCCGGGCATCGCGGTGCGCTGGGTCGCCCGGTTGATCAGACGGGCCACCGCCGCCGTGTGGTCGAAGCCGGCGGGGAGGGCGTCCTTGTTCCTGCCGTACAGGTAGAGGGCGTGGGCCAGCCACTGCTTGTCCTCGCCCTCGTACTGCGCGATATGCGACCAGACGTCGAACTCGAGCCCGGTGAACAGCGTGTAGACGCGGTTGAAGTACTCCGGGTACTTGTCCGCGGGGAGGGCACGCAGCGCCTTGTAGTCGGCGGTCGCGTTGACCGTTCCGAAGGTCACCGTCCTCGGCTCGGCCGGTGTGCGCGTGAGGTCGTTCGTCAGGGACATGCGACGCTCCTGGTAACTGGGAGTGGCGGGTCACGTACATGTCGTGCAAAGCGCCACCGGAGCGTACGTCCGGACATGTCCCCGATCAACACGTTGTCCCCGATAGGACGAACGCGTGGTTTTCTCGGATTCGCGGCCTGTCAGAGGAGCCGCGGGACGTCGTCTCCTTCGAGGGGCTCGATGAGCTCGGGGCCGTTGTGCCGGACGCTGTTCACGGCGTCCGACACCGCGTACGCCTCCAGCCGGTCCGGCCCGGCCGGGACCAGCAGCCCCGTGGGGTCGGTCACCCGCGGGTCGAGCCACTCCTCCCAGCGCTCGCGCTCGACCATCATCGGCATCCGGTCGTGGATACGGCCCAGCTTGTCCGCCGCCGTGGTGGTGATCACCGTGCAGGTGCACAGCCACTTCAGCGGGTCGTCGTCCGCGCGGGTGGGGTCCTTCCAGAACTCGTAGAGGCCGGCCATCGCGAGCACGCCGCCGTCGGCGGGGTGGATGAAGAACGGCTGCTTCTTCTTGCCCTCGAGCGGCATCCACTCGTAGTAGCCGTCCGCCGGGATCAGGCAGCGCCGGGACTTCAGCGCCCTGCGGTAGGACGGCTTCTCCGCCACCGTCTCCACCCTGGCGTTGATCATCCGCGAGCCCACCGACGGGTCCTTGGCCCAGCTCGGCACGAGCCCCCATCGGACCACCCGGAGCTGCCTGACGGGCTCGTCGCCCCGGCTCTCGCCGCCGTCGTCCTTGGGCACGCGGCACATGACCGCGTAGACGTTCTTCGTGGGCGCGACGTTGTAGTCGGGCCGCAGCTCCTGGTCGGGCACACCGTCCAGCTCGACCTGGAACTCCTCCAGCAACTCCTGCTTCTTGCGCGCCGACGCGTACCTCCCGCACATGCCACCAAGACTGCCACTCCCGGGGAGCGAACGCGTTCTCCGAGACGGTCCGGTCGGGCACGCGCACACTAAGCTTGCGGACATGGCCTCTCCGCAGTCCGCGTCCGGCGGCGCCGAGCCGCACGCCGCCCACCAGAACGCCGCCGCACCGCTCTGGCCCGCCCCGGTGGCCGCCGAGCCGGTCCGCGCGACGGTCCGCCTGCCCGGCTCCAAGTCGGTGACCAACCGCGCGCTGCTGCTCGCCGCGCTGGCCGACGCCCCCGGCACCGTACGGCTCGCGCTGCGCAGCCGCGACGCCGATCTGATGGCGGCCGCGCTGCGCTCGCTCGGCGCCGAGATGACGCCGTCCAACGAGAGCGCCGACAGCGTGGACTGGTCGGTGACCCCGCATCCCGTGCGCGGCGGGGCGTCGGTCGACGTCGGGCTCGCCGGGACGGTGATGCGGTTCGTGCCCCCGGTCGCCGCGCTGGCCGACGGGCCGGTCTTCTTCGACGGCGACGCGCACGCGCGCAAGCGGCCGATGGGCCCGATCCTGGGCGCGCTGCGGGCGCTCGGCGCGGCGGTGGACAACGACGCGCTGCCGTTCACGATCCGCGGTCCGATCCCGGGCGGCGAGGTCACCCTCGACGCCTCGGTCTCCTCGCAGATGGTCTCCGGCCTGCTGCTGGCCGCCGCGCGCTTCGAGAAGGGCGTGACCGTACGGCACAGCGGCCCGCCCGTCCCGTCGATGCCGCACATCGAGATGACGGTGCAGATGCTGCGCCAGGCGGGGGTCGAGGTGGACGACTCCGAGCGCGACGTGTGGCGGGTGCAGCCCGGCCCGATCCGGGCCAGGGACGTCACGGTCGAGCCCGACCTGTCCAACGCCGCGCCATTCCTGGCGGCGGCCCTGGTCACCGGGGGTTCGGTCGTCGTGCCCGACTGGCCGGAGGAGACGACGCAGGGCGGCGACGCGCTTCGCGGGCTGCTCGCCGAGATGGGCGCGCGGGTCGAGCGGGTGCCGGAGGGCCTGCGGGTGACCGGTGAAGGCAGGGTGCGCGGCATCGACGCCGACCTGCGCGACGTCAGCGAGCTCACCCCCACGATCGCCGCACTGGCCGCGCTGGCCGACGGGCCGTCCCGCATCCGGGGCGTGGCGCACATCCGGGGGCACGAGACCGACCGGATCACCGCCCTCGCCACGGAGATCAACCGGCTGGGCGGCGACGCCCGGGAGACCGACGACGGCCTGGAGATCCACCCCCGGCCGCTGACCGGCGGCGACTTCCACTCCTACGCCGACCACCGCATGGCCACGGCGGGCGCGGTCATCGGCCTGGTCGTGCCGGGCGTCGAGGTCGAGGACATCGCCACGACCGGCAAGACGCTGCCCGAGTTCCCCCGCATGTGGGCCGCGATGCTGGGCAGCGAGGACCACCTGGGATCGGGGCACTCCGAAGGGCGCGGGCGCTGAGAAAGCGGCAGTACGACGAGGACGACGTCAGGGTCAGGCCGGGCAAGGGCTCACGGCCCCGGACGCGGATCCGGCCTGCCCACAGCGAGGCGGTCGAGGGCTTCGTGGTGGCCGTCGACCGCGGGCGCTACACCTGTCTGGTGGGCGAGGGCGTCCCCCGCTCCGCCACACCGAAGAAGCGCAGGGGCGAGCGGATGCTCGTCGTGGCGATGAAGGCCCGCGAGCTCGGCCGCAAGGGCATCGTCGTGGGCGACCGCGTGGCGCTGGTGGGCGACGTCACCGGGCAGCCCGACACGCTGGCGCGCATCGTGCGCGTGGAGGAGCGCACCTCGATGCTGCGCCGCAGCGCCGACGACGTCGACGACATCGAGCGCCCCATCGTCGCCAACGCCGACCAGCTGGTCATCGTCACCGCGCTCGCCGACCCCCCGCCACGTCCCCGGATGATCGACCGGATGCTCGTCGCGGCGTACGACGCCGACATCGAGCCGCTGCTGTGCCTCACCAAGGCCGACCTGGCGCCCGCCGGCGACCTCGTGGCGCTGTACGAGCCCCTTGGCGTGCCGTACGTCGTCGTCCGCAAGGGCGGCCCGCTCGACGACCTGGGCGAGGCGCTCGCGGACCGGATCAGCGTCCTCGTCGGCCACTCGGGGGTCGGCAAGTCGACCCTGGTGAACGCGCTGGTTCCGCACGCCCGCCGGGCCGTGTCCCACGTGAACGCCGTCACCGGGCGCGGCAGGCACACCTCCACCTCCGCGGTCGCCCTCGAACTGCCGGAGGGTGGCTGGATCATCGACACCCCCGGCGTACGGAGCTTCGGGCTCGCGCACATCTCGGTGGAGACCGTGCTCGCCGCCTTCCCCGACCTGGTGGACGCCACGGCCGGCTGTCCCAAGGGCTGCACCCACCTCGGCGACGAGTGCGCTCTCGACCGCTACGTGGCGGAGGGACACGCCGATCCCACGCGGCTGGAGTCCCTGCGGCGGCTGCTCGCCAGCCGCGAGGGCTCCGCCGACGAGGACTAGAGCAATCCGCCGAGGGCGAGCATTACTGCGAGCACTCCGAGCATGCTCCCCATGGCGATCCGCTGGGCCCGCAGCCACTCCGGCCGGCGCGCCAGGAAACCCGCGACGCTTCCGGCGGCCAGCACGATCGACAGGTTCACCGTCGAGGCCACCGCGATCTGGAAGAGGCCGAGGACGACGCCCTGGAACAGCACGTGTCCCGCGCCGAGATCGACGAACTGCGGAATGACGGAGACATACAGAATGGCGATCTTCGGATTGAGCAGGTTCGTCACCAGTCCCATGGTGAACAGCCGGAGCGGCGAATCGTCCGGCACCTCCCGCACGCTGAACACCGACGCGCCGCCCGGCCTGATCGTCTTCCACGCGAGCCACAGCAGGTAACCCGCCCCGGCCAGCCGGATCGCGGCGAGGACCTCCGGAACGGCGGCGAACAGCACGGCCAGCCCGAGGTTCGCGGCCGTCAGGTAGGCGAGGAATCCCGCGACGACTCCGGCCAGCGAGATGATCCCGGCCCGGCGTCCCTGGCTGATGCTGCGGGAGACCAGATACATCATGTTCGGGCCCGGGGACAGCACCATTCCGAGCGCCACGGACACGACGCCCAGGACCGCGTGGGTTTCGACCATCGATATCGCTTTCTCTTCGCGGGTCATTCACACCGGTCCGGACGGCTTTATCAGGCTAATCCTCCTTGCGTTATCAGGGCAATAATTCATATTGTTCTCGGAGCAATATCGTGTTTGAATGCGTCACCGTGGCACTGTGAGGCGGCGGTGAGGAGGCGGCGGTGGAGAGCTACCGGGAGCTGGCGGACGAGGTGGCCGCGGACATCGCGGCCGGGCGGCTGAGACCGGGAGACCGGCTGCCCCCGCAGCGGGACTTCGCCCGTCGGCGCGGCATCGCCGGCTCCACCGCGGCCCGCGTCTACGCGGAGCTGACCCGCCGCGGCCTCACGGTCGGCGAGGTCGGCCGCGGCACTTTCGTCCGCGCCTCCGCCCGGCGTCCGGGGACCGCTCTGGCCGAACCGAGCGGCAGCAGGGTGGACCTCGAACTCAACTATCCCGTCATCCCCGGGCAGGCCCGTCTGATCGAGGACGGCATCAGGCGACTGCTGCGCCCGGACGTGCTGGAGGCCTCCATGCGGCCGGTGGGCGCGGCGGGCACCTCCGTCGCCCGCGAGGTCGTCGCGGACCTGCTCGCCCGCCCCGGCTGGCGCCCGGACCCGGCGCGGGTGCTCTTCGCGGGCAACGGACGCCAGGCGATCGCGGCCGTCGTCGCCGCGCTGGTCCCGCCGGGCACACGGCTGGGCGTCGAGGAGCTCACCTACCCCGTCGTGAAGACGATCGCCACCCGGCTCGGGGTCACCCTCGTCCCCCTGCCGGTCGACGACGCGGGCCTGGTGCCCGAGGCCGTGGAGACCGCCGCGCGCGGGGCTCCGCTCAGGGCCGTCTATCTCCAGCCGACGCTGCACAACCCGTCGTCGGTCAGCATGCCGGTCGAGCGCCGCGCCGCGCTCGCGGCCGTGCTCGCACGGCTGGACGTGCCCGCGATCGAGGACGGCATCTGGTCGTTCCTCCGGGACGACCTGCCCCCGCTCGCCGCCGTGGCGCCCGAGCGCACGATCCTCGTCGACAGCCTGTCCAAGCGGCTCGCGCCCGGGCTGACCGTCGGGTTCGCGGTCGTACCCGGGGCCGCGGCCTCCGCCGTGACCGCGGCGCTGCACTCGATGGGTGCGGCGCCGCCGCGGTTCGCGCTGGAGGCGGCGGTCCGGCTGGCCGGTGACGGCGTGGTGGGAGCGCTGAGCCGGGGCAAGCGGCGGGACGCCGAGGCGCGGCAGGAGATCGCGGCGCGTCACCTGGGCGAGTTCGCCGTCCGCGCCGACCCGCGGTCCTACTACTGCTGGTGGGAGCTGCCCCCGCCGTGGCGGGCCGACACGTTCGTGGCCGCCGCGGCGCGGCACGGCATCGCCGTCACTCCGGCGGCCGCCTTCGCCGTCGGCGACCACCGCACGCCGAACGCCGTCCGCCTCGGCCTCGCCTCACCGCCCGCGCACACGCTGGAAAGCGCCCTCGCCACCCTCGCCGGGCTCGCGCGCTCCTCCCCGGACGACGTCCTCGCCGAGTGACGCGTCAGCTCCGGCGGTTGGGGCGCAGGGTCCAGGAGACGGTCAGCTCCGACACGACGACGTCGCCGGCGTCGCGGATCTCGACGCCGACCTCGAACTCGGGCCGCTCCCCCGCGTCCAGCCGGGCGACGACCGCCTCCCGTTCGGCCCGCAGGGTGGCGGCCGCCGTGACCTCGCCCTTGGCGAGCTTGAGGTAGCGGATCGACGCCTCGGTGGCCAGCGGCACCGCCCTGGACAGCTGGTCACCGAAGGCCGACAGCATGGCCGCGCCCGAGGCGGTCTCGGCCAGCGTGAACAGGGCGCCGGCGTGCGGGCCGCCCACGTGGTTGTGCAGGTCCGCCCGGTCGGCCAGGCGGGCGACCGCCGTACCGGAGCCGATCGTGTCGAACGTGATGCCGAGCAGCCGCGCGAACGGGACGCTGTCGAGCATGAAGGCGCCGATGTCCATGGCCGGGATGTTACCGGCAGGTACGGTCCGGAGCGATCCTTCCTCTGATGTGATCAGGTGGCGGCACGATACGTTGGGCCTGTGACGGAGTACCGCGACGACCTGCACCTCGCGCATCTACTGGCGGACGCCGCCGACGACCTCACGATGCGCCGCTTCAAGGCCGTGGACCTCAAGGTCGACACCAAGCCCGACCTCACCCCGGTCAGCGACGCCGACCGGGCCGTGGAGGAGGCGATCCGCGGCACGCTGCGCCGTGCCCGCCCCCGCGACGCCGTCGTCGGCGAGGAGTTCGGCATGACCGGGTACGGCATGCGCTCCTGGATCGTCGACCCGATCGACGGCACGAAGAACTACGTGCGCGGGGTCCCCGTGTGGGCCACGCTGATCGCGCTGATGGAACACGGCAAGGTCGTCGTGGGCGTCGTCTCGGCCCCGGCGCTCGGCCGCCGCTGGTGGGCCGCCAAGGAGAGCGGCGCGTGGACCGGGCGCAGCATGAGCAAGGCGACGCGCTGCGAGGTGTCCTCGGTCGGCCGCCTCGATGACGCCTCCTTCTCCTTCTCGGACCTGGAGGAATGGGAGAAGGCCGGGCGGCTCGACCCGTTCCTCGATCTGACCAGGGAGTGCTGGCGCACCCGCGGCTACGGCGACTTCTGGTCGCACATGATGGTCGCCGAGGGTGCGGTGGACATCTCCGCCGAGCCCGAACTGTCCCCGTGGGACATGGCCGCCCTCACGATCATCGTCGAGGAGGCCGGCGGCTCCTGCACCTCCCTCGACGGCACTCCGCCGCTCGATGGTGGCAATCTCGTCTGCACCAACGGCCGGCTCCACGACGAGGTTCTCAAGCGCCTGTCCCCTCGCTGACATCTCCTCCAGTTCCGGGCCGCGTGGGTGAACGCCTTCTATCGGTGACGGTCACAGGGCGAGGACGTCGCCCGCGGCGGTGACAAGGCTGCCCCGGTACGCCTCGCCGAACAGGCAGACGTGGACGGCCAGCGGGTGGAGCTGGTGCAGGGGCACGCGGTCACGCCAGCCGTCCGCGAGGGGCGCCGCCTCGCGGTAGGCGGCGAGGATCGTGTTGAGGTGCGGCGCCCCGAACAGCGCCAGCATCGCGAGGTCGGTCTCCCTGTGCCCGCCGTGGGCGGCCGGGTCGACGAGCACGACCCCGTCCGCGCACCACAGCAGGTTCCCGCTCCACAGGTCGCCGTGGATCCGGCTCGGCGGCTCGGCCGGCCCGGCGACCTCCGTCACCCGGCCGCACGCCTCCTCGACCAGCTCCACGTCGGCGGCCGACAGCGCCCCACGGTCACGCGCGAGCCGTACGAACGGGAGCACCCGGCGGGACACGTAGAACGACGGCCAGTCCGGCGCGGACTCGTTGCCCATGGCGAGCTCGGCGATGTAGCCGGGCCAGGGAGCGCCGAAGCCCGCGGCGCCGGCGGCGTGCAGCGCCGCGAGCGACCGGCCGAACCGCTCCGCGGCCCCGGCCGTGGCGGGGACGGTGTCGATCCACTCCAGCACCAGCGTGCCGCCGTCCTCGGCGATCACCTCGGGAACGGCCACCACCCCCGGTTCGGCCAGCCAGCGCAGCCCCGCCGCCTCACTCTCCAGCACGGCGGACGCGGCCCCGCTCTTCTTGACGAAGACCCTGCGGCCGTCGTCGAGCACGCCCTCGTGCAGGGTCCAGGCGTGCCCGCCGCCGAGGTTCCTAGTGATCCTCAAGGTACTTCGCCACCCCCTCGCAGGCCGCCTCGACCATGCGCAGCACCTCGGCGAAGCCCTCGGGTCCCCCGTAGTAGGGATCGGGCACCTCGGCGCCGTCGGGGGCGGCCGGGTCGAACGACCGCAGCAGCCGCACGTCGGCGTCCGGCGGCGCGATCCGCCGTATGGCGCGCAGGTTGTCCTGGTCCATGACGAGAACGAGGTCACGCTCGGCGAACCACGCCCGGTCGAACTGGCGGGCCCGGTGGGACGAGCCGTCGTACCCGTGGCCGGCCAGCGTGGCCAGGGCCCGCTCGTCCATCGGCTCTCCCGCGTGCCAGCCTCCGGTGCCGGCGCTGTCCACCTCCACATCGAGCCCGCGTTCGGCCAGCGTACGGCGCAGCACGACCTCGGCCATGGGCGATCGGCAGATGTTCCCCATGCAGACCAGACATACACGCTTCATGAACTCAATCCTCTCCCATAACGCCCGTGACCTGCTCGTTATCTCTCGCGAAGCCATACGAGAGCGACCGGGGGCGTTCATTACGCGTTCACCTTTACCAAGGTTTTAGGTCACCTTGGCTCCCTACCGTCCCTGCTGTTGAGAGACAAGGGGAGGAACAACCGTGAAGTATGCAGGCCGGCTCGCCGCCGCCACCATCGCCGGCGTGCTCTCGCTCGCCGCATGCGGGACCGATGACAACACGAGCACGGCGGGGGGCACCTCCAGCGCCGCCGCTCCCGCACAGGGCGACGACACCCTCCAGGGCACCATCAACGCCGCCGGTTCCTCGGCCCAGGCGAACGCCATCGCGGAGTGGAAGAAGAGCTTCCAGTCGTCGAACCCCGGCGTCAGCATCAACTACAACCCGAGCGGCTCCGGCGCCGGCGTCCAGGCGTTCATCCAGGGCACCGTGGCGTTCGCCGGCTCCGACTCGGCCCTGAAGGAGGACAAGGGCGAGCCCGCCCAGGCCGACGCGCGCTGCAAGACCGGCAAGGCGATCAACCTGCCGATGGTGACCGGCCCGGTGGCCGTCGTCTACAACCTGCCGGGTGTGGACGGCCTGCAGCTCTCGCCGAAGACCATCGGCGGCATCTTCAACAGCAAGATCACCAAGTGGGACGACCCGGCCATCAAGGCGGACAACCCCGACGCCAAGCTGCCCTCGACCGCCATCCAGGCGTTCCACCGCTCGGACGAGTCGGGCACCAGCGACAACTTCACCAAGTTCCTCGCGGCCACCGCCGACTGGCCGTACGAGCCCGCGAAGGCGTGGCCGGCCGAGGCGCAGGGCCAGGGTTCGAAGGGCTCGGACGGCATCGCGTCCAGCGTCAAGAGCACCGAGGGCGCGATCAGCTACGTCGAGCTGTCCTTCGCCGAGAACTCCCAGCTCCAGAAGGCCAAGGTCGCCAACGGCTCCGGCGAGTTCGTCGAGCTCACGCCGGAGAGCGCGGGCAAGACCGTCGAGGCCGCCCAGATCGAGGGCACCGGCAACGACCTCAAGCTGAAGATCGACTACGCCACCAGCGCCGCGGGCGCCTACCCGATCGTGCTGGTCACGTACGAGATCACCTGTGAGAAGGGCCTGGCGGCCGAGGACGCGAAGCTGGTGAAGTCGTTCCTCACCTACACCGCCAGCGACGAGGGCCAGCAGGCGCTGACCAGCCTGGGCTACGCCCCGCTGCCGTCGAGCCTGCTCACCAAGGTCCGCACCGCGGTCGCGGCGATCGCCTAACAGATGGCGACGTCAACCAGAACCAGGGAGAGCGGGCCGGCCATGCGCCGGTCCGCCTTCCGGCGCAGCCGCGGCGACGGCCCGTTCCGCTTCGCCTCGACCGGGGCCGGTGTCGTCCTTCTGGCGATCATGGCCGCGATCGGGGTGTTCCTGGTCGTCAAGGCCGTCCCCGCCCTCCAGGCGAACACGTCCCGCTTCCTCACCGAGCTGACCTGGCAGCCGAACGCCACCGAGCCGGTCTTCGGCATCGGGGCACTCGCCTTCGGCACCGTGCTGAGCTCGCTGCTCGCGCTGGTCATCGCCACCCCGGTGGCGGTCGGCGTCGCGCTGTTCATCTCGCACTACGCGCCCCGGCGGCTCGCCTCGGTCCTGGGCTACGTCGTGGACCTCCTCGCGGCGGTCCCCAGCGTGGTGTACGGCCTGTGGGGCGTCGCCTTCCTCGTGCCGTTCATGCTCGGCCCGTCGAAGTTCCTCAACGACTACCTCGGCTGGATCCCGCTGTTCGGCGGCGACACCATCGTCGGCAAGAGCATGCTCACCGCGTCGCTGGTGCTCGCGATCATGATCCTGCCGATCATCGCCGCGATCTCCCGCGAGGTCTTCCTGCAGGCCCCCAAGATGCAGGAAGAGGCCGCGCTGGCGCTCGGCGCGACGCGCTGGGAGATGATCAGGATGTCGGTCCTGCCGTTCGGCCGGCCCGGCGTCATCAGCGCCGCCATGCTCGGCCTCGGCCGCGCGATGGGCGAGACCATCGCGGTCGCGCTCATCTTCCCCGCGACGTTCAAGATCACGTTCCAGATCCTCGGCCCGTACGGCAACAGCATCGCCGCCAACATCGCCAACGGCTTCGGCGAGGCGACCGAGGTGGGCCGCGGCGCGCTGATCGCCTCGGGTCTCGTCCTGTTCGTCATCACCCTGCTGGTGAACACGGCCGCCCGCTTCGTCATCGCCCGCCGCAAGGAGTACTCGAGGGCCGCAGCGTGACCGTACAGACCGAAATTCAGATGAGAACCGGAATCCAGCCCATCTCCGCCGTCCGGCGGGTCAAGGACCGGCTCGTCCAGGTGCTCGTCTACCTGGCGTTCGCGCTCGCGGTCATCCCGCTGCTGTCGGTGCTGTGGCTCGTCGTCAAGAACGGCATCGGCCGCCTCGACATGGAGTTCCTCACCCACTCCATGCGCAACATCGGGGCGCGCGACGCCGGCGGCGGCGCCTACCACGCCATCATCGGGACGCTCGAACAGGTCCTGCTCGCGTCGCTCATCGCGGTCCCGATCGGCCTGCTCACCGCCGTATACCTCGTCGAGTACGGCGAGGGCGGACGGTTGTCCCGCACGATCAGCTTCTTCGTGGACGTCATGACCGGCGTCCCTTCCGTGGTTTCCGGGCTCTTCGTCCTGGCCTTCTGGATCCTCGTGCTCGGCATGCCGTTCTCCGGCTTCGCCGGCGCGCTCGCCCTGTCGATCCTGATGATGCCGGTCGTGGTCAGGTCCGCCGAGGAGATGCTCCGCCTGGTGCCCCGGGAGCTGCGCGAGGCGTCGTACGCGCTGGGCGTGCCCAAGTGGCGCACCATCGTCAAGGTCGTCCTGCCCACGGCGTTCACCGGCATCGTGACCGGCGTCATGCTGGCCGTCGCCCGCGTCGCCGGCGAGACCGCGCCGCTGCTGCTGACCGTCTTCATCACCGACTCCATCAACAACGACCCGTTCAACGGGCCGCAGATGGGGCTCCCGCTGTACGTCTTCGATCAGGCCGGTCGTCCCACGGACACCGCGATCGACCGGGCCTGGACCGGCGCGCTCACGCTGATCCTGATCGTCATGCTGCTCAACCTGGTCGCGCGCCTCATCACCTGGTGGCGTTCGCCCGCGAGGAGGAGGTAAGGAATGGCCAAGCAGATCGAGGTCGCGGGCCTCGACGCCTACTACGGCTCGCACAAGGCGATCGAGGGCATCTCGATGACCATCGAGCCGCGGTCGGTGACGGCCTTCATCGGCCCGTCCGGCTGCGGGAAGTCGACGTTCCTGCGGACCCTCAACCGGATGCACGAGGTCATCCCCGGCGCACGGGTCGTGGGCAAGGTGCGCCTGGAGGAGCAGGACCTGTACGGCGCCGACGTCGACCCCGTGTCGGTCCGGCGGACCATCGGCATGGTGTTCCAGCGGCCGAACCCCTTCCCCACGATGTCCATCTTCGACAACGTGGCGGCCGGCCTGCGGCTCAACGGCCGTCACTCCCGGTCGGAGCTGGAGGGCGTCGTCGAGGAGTCGCTCAAGGGCGCCAACCTCTGGAACGAGGTCAAGGACCGGCTGAACAAGCCCGGCGCGGGCCTGTCCGGCGGTCAGCAGCAGCGCCTGTGCATCGCCCGCGCGATCGCGGTACGCCCGCAGGTGCTGCTCATGGACGAGCCGTGCTCGGCCCTGGACCCGATCTCGACGTTGGCGATCGAGGACCTGATCTCGCAGCTCAAGCAGGACTACACGATCGTCATCGTGACCCACAACATGCAGCAGGCCGCCCGGGTGAGCGACAGGACCGCGTTCTTCAACCTGGCCGCCCAGGGGCAGCCCGGCAAGCTCGTGGAAATGGACGAGACCTCGAAGATCTTCACCAATCCGGCCGAGAAGGCGACCGAGGACTACATCACCGGCCGTTTCGGCTGACGACCGCTCCCGGCTGACAGCATTGGAGGGACCGGGTGACGGCACCCGCAGTGGAGGGGGACACTCGGACGGCGCCCATGCTCCTGGTGGCCGATCCGGACGCGGGTCTGGTGCGACAGCTCTCGGCCGCCATGCAGGCCGAGGGCGTCGACGTGACCGGCGTACCGGACGGCGCCCAGGCGCTGCTGCAGGCCGGGGCGCTCCGGCCCGACGCCGTGCTGATCTGCGCCTCCCTCCCCATCGTCGGACCCGTCGACTTCGTCCGCGCCGTACGGCTCGCGCGGTCCGTGCCCGTCCTGCTCGGCATCGACTTCGGCGGCGACGCCGGGCAGGCGCTGCAGGCCCTGGAGGCGGGCGCGACGGCCTGCGTGGCCAGGCCGTACCGCGTGCCCGAGCTGCTCCCCCTCGTCCACGCGGCCTTCCAGCGGCAGGACGGCCATCGGACCGTGCTCACGATCGGCGACGTGGAGCTCGACGTCACGGCATACCAGGTGAAGGTCGGCGGACGCGTGGTGCACCTGCCCCTGCGCGAGTTCGAGCTGCTGCACTACCTGATGCGCAACGCCGACAGAACCGTCACCCGCGAGCAGATCATGCGCCACGTCTGGCACTCCACCGACGGGATGTCGACCAACACCATCGCCGTACACGTCAAACGCCTGCGCCACCGGCTCGGCGACGTGGAGGACACGATGATCCAAACCGTCCGCGGCGTGGGGTACCGCCTGGTCACCGGGTGAGCACCGTCTCACGTGGCGACGCGCGTCACAAGAAGACGTCTCCGGAGGGTGCGCGTCCGGGAGGGCACGCGTCACGGGAGGGCACGCGTCACGAGAAGGTGCGCGTCACGAGAAGGTGCGCGTCACGAGAAGGTGCGCGTCACGAGAAGGTGCGCGTCACGAGAAGGTGCGCTCGAGGTGGGCGAGACCGGCGTCCGCGTAGGCCCGAGCACCTGCCGAGCGGAGGCCATACGCGACGTCCTCAAGCAGCGCGCATCGGGCATAGAAAAGAACACGTGCATGCCCGGCATCGTCGAGACGCCCGTGATAGTGCGCCAGTGTCCGCTCGAACACCTCCGGACCGAGATCCCGGAAGACGAGCGCGAGGTCGTACGCCGGATCGGCGATGGCCGCGTCGGTCCAGTCGATGACTCCCGTCACGGTGCTCGTCTCGGCCTCCGCCAGCACATGCTCGGCGCCCAGGTCGTTGTGGCAGAACGCCGGAACGCCGGGCTCCGGCGGGGCCTGGGTGCCGAGAAAGTCCTCGACCATCCGCCGCGCTCCCGGCGGCACATGAGCCGCGATCTCCCGGTAGTGCCCCTCGGCCTCCTCCAGCAGTTCGCTCAGCGGATAAATGTCCCGCGGTGCGAACGCCTCCATCCGCTCCACCGGGGCCGCATGGAGCCCGCTGAGGAAATCGCCCAAAGGAGCCGCCAGGCGCATCGGCTCCCTGACCGGGTGCAGGTTCAGCGGACGCCCCGGCAGTTTGCCGTACGCCAGCACGCCCGCCTCCTCGTCCACGAAGACAGGCTGCGGCACGGGCACCGGAGACAACTCGGCCACGGCAGCCAGCAACGCCGCCTCCCGCCGCACCGCTTCCCCACGGTCGGCCGCCTCGTCAATCTTGCTCTGCCGTACGACCAACTCACCGTTGACCTCGTACGCCGCATTGTCCTGTCCCTCGCCCAACCGTTCGACACTGCCGATCTCGTAGCCGGGCAGATGGCGGGCCAACAACCGGATGATCTCCTCGGTCACTCCCGTAACCCTAGCCATTCACACCCGACCCGGCCGTACGACAGGGGCGGCTGGACGGGGACGGGTGCCGCTAGGACGTGTGTTGGGGTGGGATGCGAGTTGGCGGTGTGGGTGGGGGTTGGTCACTGGGCCGGTTGGTGGTTCGATCCCTCGACGCTCACGTCCAGCTCTTTTGGATGTGTGCGGGTGGGGGGACTGGGGTGTGGCTGGGGGTTGGTCACTGCGCCGGCCGGAAGGTCCGGTCCTCGCGAAGCCCGCTTCGCTGGGCCTTCGCTGCGGTCCTCCCTCCCGCCCGCTCCGCTCCCCCGACGCTCACGCCCCACATCGTTGGGCTGGGGGATCGGCCTGGCCCACCACCGCCGGCCCTGCCGACCCTGCACCTGCCCCTGCCCCTTTTCGCCCGCCTCTGGATACGCGAAAGCCCCGGCCGTCATCGGCCGGGGCTGAAACCCGCATACCCACACCCCGCCAGTGACCCGGGCAAGAAAAAAAAGGGGTCTGGAAATGCGGAAGGGCCACCCCAAACGGGATGGCCCTACCGTATGAAAGATTGTCCGGCGGTGTCCTACTCTCCCACACCGTCCCCGGT
>NZ_JBFAOO010000049.1:0-44993 GCF_040675265.1 Microbispora sp. NPDC049633 | reverse complement strand
TGCCTAGTTTATTGCCTTTAGTACCTAGGTTTGCATTCGCTAGATGGGGGGGCGCGGGGGATCGCTTTTTGGCTTGCGTCCGGCGCTGTGTACTGGGGGGCCGGCCGGCCGCCGGAGCGGCCGGTGGACCGGGTCCACGCGGTCACCGCGCCCGTTGTGGACGACCGGCCGCAGTACACCTGGCAGGACTTCGAGCTCGACGACTCGCCGACGCGGGCCGCGCCCCACCCGCCCGACGCACCCGACCTGCGGGACGGCAGACGGCACTGCGGGCCGCTGGAGCGCATCCTGTACCGCGAGTGGGACGCCGCCGAAGGGCCTCCGTCCGCCGACGCCGTACGGGCCGTGGACAGCCTGGCGAGGCTGCCCGAGCAGCTCAAGACGAAGCTCGCCATCGGGCTCGAAGGCATCTACGTCGGGCGCGGCGGTGTGCCCGACCTGGACGACATGGGCTACCTGCGCGGCGCGCCGCTGCCGTCGGGACGGGCCACCTGGGACATCTGCGCCGGCGCGTACGGCGACCGCAAGATCGTGGTGGGGGACCGGCCGTCGCCGACGCCCGACGTGATGATGCACGAAGTGGGGCATGCGCTGGACGACGTGGACGCGGGTCCGGGAGAGTGGGTGTCGGACTCCCCGGAGTTCGCGGCGCTCTACGAGGAGTGCCTGCCGCTGTTCGCGTCGTCGTTCCATCGGCAGCCCGGCGGCCTGGGGCGCAAGGAGTTCTTCGCCGACGCGTTCGCGGCGATCGCGTCCCGGCAGCGTCCGGCCCTGGTCGACATGCTGGGCGGCGACACGCGGACGGCCCTCAACGTCATGCTCTTCTTCAACCGGCGTTTCGGAATCTAGGTGATTCGGATGTACGTGATCCGGCTCGGCGACGGCACGCTGCGCGTGCCCCGGTCACTGACCACCGATGACGGGCGCCTCATCGGCAACGCGTACGTGGAGGTCACGCCGGGCGAGCCCGGCTACGAAGGCTGGCTGGCCGAGTCGATCACCGAGGAGGAGGACGCCGAGCGCCGGCGCCGCTGGCGTGAGGGCGACGACGCGCTCGAGCAGGCGTTCCTGGCCTTCAAGGCGGAGCAGGACTGACGTACCCGGCAAGGGAGCAGGACAGGCCGGGGACGCAGACTCGACGTGGGACTGACTCCGGTGACCCTGCGGCGTCCGGGTAGCGCGCAGGATCACCTGGTGCTGGTACTGCGTCAGACTCGCGGGGAGTCGCCGTTCGGCCTTTCGGCCGTGAGGACGTCCTCTCCGCGAAGGAGGGCGTGCACTTCCGATTCACGGAACCGCCGGTGCCCCCCGGGGGTACGGATGCTGCTGATGCGCCCGGCCGCGGCCCAACGGGTCACGGTCTTCGGGTCGACCCTGAAGAGAGCGGCAACCTCTCCAGGAGTCAGCAGTCGCTCGCTGCTACTCTCCACAATCTCTCCCCCTCGCGTCCCGCGTCCTGCAGCGGGCGGACAGGTAACCAGTGTGCCGAGCGAAGCCTGATTTATCCGTGGTTTTCGGAGAAGATCACGGGTTGTTACCGGCTCAGTGCCCGATTGTTATATGATAGAGCCTCTTTGGGGCGCTCATGGGTGTTTCTTTACAAAAGCGCCTTGTTGTGAACACTAGCAGTGCCCGCAGCAGATGCGAAGAGAGACTGGCGGGCCGGGAGGGTGACGTAACCTCGACGCTGTGCATCCGGTTGTCGTTTACACCCTTTCGCGCCTCGGCCTGTTCGCCGTCGCTCTCGGCGTCCTGTATCTCGTCGGCCTGCGGTCGTTCCCGCTTCTCCTGGTCGCCGTCCTGGTCAGCGGTCTGGCCAGCTACGTGCTGCTGTCCAAACAGCGCGACGCGGTGAGCGAGCGCATCGCCGGGAAACGGCGGGAGGCGGGGAAGAACTAGGTCGCCGGGAACATGCCGACGCGGGCATGGTACTCATGCCCGAGCTCCGTCGTGTCGCTTCCCACCAAAAGACCTGTCTTTACGGTCAGGAAGGCCTTTACCCCGATTCCCCTTTCCCTCGTCGGGTTCCATCGCAGCGCCCTGCCTCTGACCGGGTCGATCGCCCCGATGCCGGGCCGGTGGACCGCCCCCGGGCCGGCCGTGTCGGCGCCCTTCGGGTTGTCCAGCCAGCGCTGGTGTCCGCCCACGTAGACGGCGGACCCCGTGACCGCGACCGCGTACAGGGAGTCGCCTCCGGTCAGGTTCACCCAGGTCGGGCGGATCGCCTCCCCCTTCGCGTACGTCTCGAACCTGGCGGCGGAGTCGCACAGCTTCGAGGTGCCGCGCGCCGCCCCGCCGGTCGTGACGACCACGAAGTAGCGCCCGTCCGGAGACAGGTCTAGCCCCCGCACGTACGACGGGAAGTCCGGCTTGCATGCCGGGGCGTACGCCTCGGTGTGCCAGTCGGCCACCTGCCCGGTCGTGAGGTCGATCACACCGAGCTGCGGGCGGCGCAGGCCGTCGAGCGTGGTGAACGCGCCGTCCACCACTAAGCGGTCGCGGACGGCGGCCATCGCGTGGATCCGGGGATCGCCGCGGCGCCCGTCGCCGGGCGTGACGGTGAACCGGGGGTCGACCGCGCCGGTCTCGGCGTCCACGCGGGCCAGCGCCGTGCGCGGGCTCCGGCCGATCCTGCTGAAGTCGCCGCCCACGTAGAGCGCGCCGCCCAGCCGTACCAGGCTGGTGACGTCCCCGCCGTAGACGGGGGCGGAGAAATCGCCGGCGACGGCGCCGTCGGACACGCGGAGGCGGACCAGGGCCCGGTCGGGCATCCCGAAGGCGCCGCCCACGTAGACCGTGTCGCCGGGACCGGCGGCCAGCGCGGCCACCGGCCCGTCGAGATCCGGCGCGAAGTCGCGCAGCACGCGCCCGGTGTAGAGGTCGAAGGCGAAGACGTTCGCCCGCGGCAGGTCCTCCCCGCCCCGGGCCTCGCGGACCGCGCTGAACTCGCCCCCCACCACGACGGTGCGGCCGACCAGCGCGAACGCGGTCACGATGCCGTCCACCACGTGCGGTGTGGTGTTCACCGGATTCTCCGACACCACGCGGGGCTGGCGGATGCGGGCGGACGCCGTGACGGCTGGGAGAAAGGCGGCGCATGTGACGAGCGATGCGACCGGAAGCAGTGCGGTGGTGACGCGCATTCCCCAATTTCTAGCAGACTCAGCGTAATCGGAAAACTACGTTCCGCTTATCCGGTGGCGGTGGTGAGGGGGCGCGCCCGTCGCGTCCTAGGCTTGCCTGCATGACGCGCGCATCGCTGGACAAGCAGCCGCACGAGGTCGCCGCGATGTTCGATCGCACGGCCCGGCGCTACGACCTGGTCAACGACGTCCTCTCGCTCGGCCAGGACCGCCTGTGGCGGAAGGCCACCGCGGCGGCGATCGACGCGGGGCCCGGCGAGCTGGTCCTCGACCTCGCCGCGGGCACCGGCACCTCGACCGACGCGTTCACCGAGCTCGGGGCGCGGGCGATCGCGTGCGACTTCTCGCTCGGCATGCTCCGCACCGGGGTCGAGCGGCGCGGCGGTTCCGGTCTGTACGGCGGGGGCGTGCGCGGGGTGACGTTCGTCGCGGGCGACGCGCTGCGTCTGCCGTTCCGCGACGAGACGTTCGACGCCGTCACGATCTCCTTCGGCCTGCGCAACGTGGCCGACACCGAGCAGGCGCTGCGCGAGATGCTGCGGGTGACCCGTCCGGGCGGCCGGCTGGTGATCTGCGAGTTCTCCCGGCCGACGCCGAAGTCGTTCGACCTCGTCTACTCGCAGTACCTGATGAAGCTGCTGCCGCCGGTGGCCCGGATGGTCAGCTCGAATCCCGAGTCCTACGAGTACCTCGCCGAGTCGATCCGGGCCTGGCCGGACCAGGAGGCGCTGGCGCGGATCATCCAGCGGGCGGGCTGGCGGAAGGTGGCCTGGCGCAACCTCACGCTCGGCATCGTCGCCCTGCATCGGGCGGTCAAAGCGTGATGAGGCGTGCTTGGCCGTACCCCTCTGACACTTCGCCCCGGATAGGGGTTAGACTGCGGCGCGACAGTTTGTGAAGTTGTTCACAAAGGCACGAAGGTCTAAACCAATTTCGAGGCCTTCCTTCCCTGGAACGGACAGGTCCCCCGTGAGTGAGCGAACCCGCGTGACGCGGAGAGAGGTCGACGCCGACGTCATCGTCGTCGGCGCGGGCCCCGCGGGTGCCACGACGGCCTTCCACCTCGCCCGCGCCGGTCTCGACGTGCTGCTCCTGGAGAAGACGCGCTTCCCCAGGGAGAAGGTCTGCGGTGACGGGCTGACCCCGCGGGCGGTGAAGGAACTCGTGGCCATGGGCGTCGACATCGACGCTCCCGGCTGGATCAGGAACAAGGGGCTGCGCGTCTACGGCGGCGGCATGCGCCTCGAACTCGACTGGCCCGAGCTGTCGAGCTATCCCGACTTCGGCCTCGTGCGCACCCGCGCCGACTTCGACCAGATCCTCGCCAGGCACGCCGAGCGCGCGGGCGTCCGGCTGCGCGAGGGCGTGAACGTTACAGGCCCCCTGCTCGACGAGCGCAGCGGCCACGTCGTGGGCGTGACGGCCAAGGCGGACGGCGAGGAGGTGTCCTACCGCTCGCGGCTCGTGGTGGCGGCCGACGGCAACTCGACCCGGCTGTCGATCGCGCTGGGCCTGCACAAGCGTGAGGACCGCCCGATGGGCGTGGCGGTGCGCACCTACTACAAGAGCCCGCGCCACGACGACGACTATCTGGAGACGTGGCTGGAGCTCTGGGACGGCGACCGGCTGCTGCCCGGCTACGGCTGGGTCTTCCCCGTCGGCGACGGCACCTCCAACGTCGGCCTCGGCCTGCTGAACACCAGCGACGCCTTCAAGAACATCGACTACCGCGACCTGCTGCGGCGGTGGATGAAGAACACGCCGGAGGAGTGGGGCTTCACCGAGGAGAACATGACGGGCCCGATCAGGGGCGCCGCGCTGCCGATGGGCTTCAACCGGCAGCCGCACTACTCCCGCGGGCTGGTTCTCGTCGGCGACGCGGGCGGGTCGATCAACCCGTTCAACGGCGAGGGCATCGCGTACGCCATGGAGACCGGCAGGACCGCGGCCGAAGTGATCGCGCAGGCGCTGTCCCGGCCGACGCCCGCCCAGCGTGAGCGCGTATTACTCGCGTATCCTCGTATGCTCAAAGACGCCCATGGCGGATACTTCACCCTCGGCCGACTGTTCGTGGAGGCGATCGGGAGGCCGGGTGTGATGAGCTTCGCCACCCGGCACGGGATGCCCCATCCCGCCCTGATGAGATTCGCCTTCAAGCTGCTCGCTAATCTCACAGACCGGCGGGGCGACGTCTCCGACCGCATAATCAACGCCCTGTCCAAGGTGGCTCCGCCATCATGATCGCCGAAGCCAGCATGACTGAAGCCCGCATGACCGAGACGATGCGCATGTCGCCCCCGGCCCCGCAGGTGGCCGCCCGGCCGGCCGCGCCCTCCGGCATTCTCGTGATCGCCCAAATTCATCGAGTAAGCGAGGACATGTAGCCATGGAGCTGTATGTGCCGATCGTGGTGCTCGCGGTCCTCGCGGCGGGATTCGCCGTGTTCTCCGTGAGCATCGCGCCATTCACCGGGCCCAAGCGCTGGAACCGCGCGAAGCTGGACGCCTACGAGTGCGGCATCGAGCCCACTCCGCAGCCGGTCGGCGGCGGCCGATTCCCGCTGAAGTACATGATCACCGCGATGTTGTTCATCGTGTTCGACATCGAGATCATCTTCCTCTATCCGTGGGCGGTGGCCTTCGACAAACTCGGCGTGTTCGGGCTGGTCGAGATGGTGCTGTTCATCGTCACCGTTCTCGTGGCGTACGCCTACGTGTGGCGGCGTCGCGGCCTCGATTGGGATTAGCCATGGGTCTTGAAGAGAAACTCCCGAGCGGGTTCATCCTCACCACCGTCGAGCAGGTGGCGGGCTGGGCCCGGAAGAACTCCGTCTGGCCGGCGACCTTCGGTCTCGCGTGCTGCGCCATCGAGTTGATGGCCACCGGCGGCCCGAAGCACGACCTGGCCCGCTTCGGCATGGAGCGCGCCTCCGCCTCCCCGCGGCAGGCCGACCTCATGATCGTGGCCGGCCGGCTGTCGCAGAAGATGGCGCCCGTCCTCCGCCAGATCTACGACCAGATGGCCGAGCCCAAGTGGGTCATCGCGATGGGCGTCTGCGCGTCCAGCGGCGGCATGTTCAACAACTACGCCATCGTCCAGGGCGTGGACCACGTGGTGCCGGTCGACATCTACCTGCCCGGCTGCCCGCCGCGCCCGGAGATGCTGATCGACGCCATCGTGAAGCTACACGACAAGATCCAGAACATGAAGTTCGGCGCGCACCGCGAGAAGCAGATCGAGGAGCTCGAACTCCAGGCGCTGCGCACGCTGCCGCTGATCGACCAGGGAGCCGGGAAGTGACCACCGAGAACCTGCCCGGGCTGCCCGAGGAGCCCGTCGCCCGCAGGGGCATGTTCGGCGTCAAGGACAGCGGCGACACCTCCGGCTACAACCGCCTGGTCGTCCGCCGCCCGCCGAAGCTGTCCAGCAGCCGGCCGTACGGGTCGTACTTCGACGAGGTGGCCGACGCGCTGGAGCCGGCGTTCGCCGACGCGATCGAGCGTGTGGTCGTCGACCGCGGTGAGATCACCTTCCACGTGCGGCGCGAGCGGCTGCCCGAGGTGATGAAGCACCTGCGTGACGACCCGGCGCTGCGGTTCGAGCTGTCGCTCGGCGTCTCGGGGGTCCACTACCCCGAGGAGATCGGTGCGGAGCTGCGCGCCGTCTACCACCTGTGCTCCATCACGCACAACCGGCGCGTCCGGGTGGAGGTCTCCTGCCCCGACGCCGACCCGCACATCCCCTCCACGGTTCAGGTCTACCCCACGCACGACTGGCACGAGCGCGAGACGTACGACTTCTTCGGAATCGTCTTCGACGGCCACCCGGCGCTGACCCGGATCGAGATGCCGGACGACTGGGAGGGACACCCGCAGCGCAAGGACTACCCGCTCGGCGGCATTCCGGTGGAATACCGCGGCGCCGAGGTCCCCGCGCCGGACCGGAGGAGGTCGTACTCGTGAGCGTCGACCTGCACGAGTGGACGAGGGCAGCGAGGAGAGCGTCGTGAGCACCACCGAGACCGAGGGCCGGATCTACGACGTCGCCGGTCAGGACTGGGACGAACTGGTCAAGACCGTCAGCGAGTCGGCCGAGGAGCGCCTCGTCGTCAACATGGGCCCGCAGCACCCGTCGACGCACGGCGTGCTCCGGCTCGTGCTGACCCTCGACGGCGAGACCGTGACCGAGGCCCGCACGGTGATCGGCTACCTGCACACCGGCATCGAGAAGAACATGGAGTACCGGACGTGGACCCAGGGGGTCACGTTCGTCACCCGCATGGACTATCTCGCGCCGATCTTCAACGAGACCGCCTACTGCATGGGGGTCGAGAAGCTTCTCGGGATCACCGACAGGATCCCGGACCGGGCGCAGGCCCTCCGGGTCCTGACGATGGAGCTCACCCGGATCTCCTCCCACCTCGTCGCGATCGCGACGTTCGGCATGGAGCTGGGCGCGACGACGCCGATGCTGTTCGGCTTCCGCGAGCGCGAGATGGTGCTCGACCTGATGGAGTACATCACCGGCCTGCGGATGAACATGGCGTACGTCCGGCCGGGCGGCGTCAGCGTCGACCTGCCGGCCGGCGCCGTCGACAAGATCGGCGAGTTCCTCAAGATCATGCCGGGGCGGATCAAGGAGATGCGCAAGCTCCTCGACGCCAACCCGGTCTACACCCGGCGTACCAAGGACGTGGCCTACCTCGACCTGACCGGGTGCATGGCGCTCGGGATCACCGGGCCCATGCTGCGGGCCGCCGGCCTGCCGTGGGACCTGCGCAAGTCCCAGCCCTACTGCGGCTACGAGACGTACGAGTTCGAGGTGGCGACGCAGAACACCTGCGACGTGTACGGCCGCTACCTCGTGCGCATGGCCGAGATGGACGAGTCCCTCAAGATCATTGAGCAGGCGCTCGACCGGCTGTCCGGCCCGCTCAAGGGCGGCCCGGTGATGATCGAGGACAAGAAGATCGGCTGGCCGTCGCAGCTCGCGCTCGGCCCCGACGGCCTCGGCAACTCGCCCGACCACATCGCCCACATCATGGGCAGCTCGATGGAGGCCCTGATCCACCACTTCAAGCTGGTGACCGAGGGCTTCCGGGTGCCGGCCGGGCAGGCGTACGCCTCGGTCGAGTCGCCGCGCGGCGAGCTGGGCGCGCACGTGGTCAGCGACGGCGGCACCCGGCCCTACCGGGTCCACTTCCGCGACCCGTCGTTCACGAACCTGCAGGCGGTGCCCGCGACGTGCGAGGGCGGCATGGTCGCCGACGTCATCTCCGCGGTCGCCTCGATCGACCCGGTCATGGGAGGTGTGGACCGATGACGTACTCCCCAGAGGTCCGTGAGCGTCTGGAGACGGACGCCAAGGAGATCATCGGCCGCTACCCCCGGCCGCGTTCGGCGCTGCTGCCGCTGCTGCACCTGGTGCAGTCGGAGGACGGCTACATCTCCGACGCCGGGCAGGAGTTCTGCGCCGAGATGCTGGGCCTGTCGAAGGCCGAGGTCGTCGGCGTCGCGACCTTCTACACCATGTACAAGCGCAAGCCGGCCGGTGAGTACAACGTCGGCGTCTGCATCAACACGCTGTGCGCGGTCATGGGCGGCGACCAGATCTGGGACGAGCTCAGCGAGCACGTGGGCGTCGGCCACGACGAGACCACCGGCGACGGCAAGATCACGCTGGAGCGGCTGGAGTGCAACGCCGCCTGCGACTTCGCGCCGGTCATGATGGTCAACTGGGAGTTCTTCGACAACCAGACCCCGGAGTCGGCCAAGCAGCTCGTCGACGACCTGCGCGCCGGCAAGGAGGTCGCGCCCACGCGCGGCCCGCGCCGGCTGTGCACGTTCAAGGAGGCGTCCCGGGTCCTCGCCGGCTTCCCCGACGGCCAGGCCGCCGAGGGCCCGTCGGCCGCCGGTCCGTCGCTGGAGGGCCTGAAGGTCGCCAAGGCCAACGGCTGGGAGGCCCCCAAGGCCGAGGGGAGCGCGGAATGACAACGCGGAGAGAACCCGACGCAGTGAGCGGAGCGGTCCGCGAGGTACGAGCGGCCCGCGCAGCGAACGAGGAGCGGTGAGCGACCAAATGACACAGCTTACGCCGATCCTGACGAGGAACTGGGACCAGGACGACTCGTTCACCATCGACGGATACGGCGAGTACGCGGCCGCCAAGAAGGCCCTGGGCATGGACCCCGACGCCGTCATCCAGGCGGTGAAGGACTCGGGCCTGCGCGGCCGCGGCGGCGCGGGCTTCCCTACCGGCATGAAGTGGGGCTTCATCCCGCAGGGCGACGGCAAGGCCCACTACCTCGTGGTCAACGCCGACGAGTCGGAGCCGGGGACCTGCAAGGACATCCCGCTCATGATGGCCAACCCGCACGCGCTGGTCGAAGGCGTGATCATCGCGTCCTACGCCATCCGGGCCAACCACGCCTTCATCTACATCCGCGGCGAGGTCGTCCACGTCATCCGCCGGGTGCAGGCCGCGGTCCGCGAGGCGTACGAGAAGGGCTACCTCGGGACGGACATCTTCGGCTCGGGTTACGACCTCGAACTCGTCGTGCACAGCGGCGCCGGGGCGTACATCTGCGGCGAGGAGACCGCGCTGCTCGACTCGCTGGAGGGCTACCGCGGCCAGCCCCGGCTCAAGCCGCCGTTCCCGGCGGTCGCCGGCCTGTACGCCTCCCCGACGGTGGTCAACAACGTCGAGTCGATCGCGAGCGTGCCGAGCATCATCGCCAACGGCGCCGACTGGTTCGCCGGGATGGGCACCGAGAAGTCCAAGGGCTTCGGCATCTTCTCGCTGTCGGGCCACGTGACCCGGCCGGGCCAGTACGAGGCCCCGCTGGGCATCACGCTGCGCGAGCTGCTCGACATGGCGGGCGGCATCCGCGAGGGCCACGAGCTGAAGTTCTGGACGCCGGGAGGCTCCTCGACGCCGATCTTCACGGCCGAGCACCTCGACGTGCCGCTCGACTTCGAGTCGGTCGGGGCCAAGGGCTCGATGCTCGGCACCCGCGCCCTGCAGATCTTCGACGAGACGACCTGCGTGGTCCGCGCGGTGATGCGGTGGACCGAGTTCTACGCGCACGAGTCCTGCGGCAAGTGCACGCCCTGCCGTGAGGGCACCTTCTGGCTCAAGCAGGTGCTCAAGCGGCTGGAGAAGGGCCAGGGCACCGAGGACGACCTGGCCACCATCACCGACATCGCCGACAACATCCTCGGCCGTTCGTTCTGCGCCCTCGGCGACGGTGCGACGAGCCCGATCCACTCGTCGGTGAAGCACTTCCGCGACGAATACCTCAAGCACTTCGAGATCGGCGGCTGCCCGTTCGATCCCGCCGCTTCCACGGTGTGGGGGTCCAAGTGACAGTTCAGACGACGCAGCCGGAGCAGCCGGTCGTGGACATGGTCTCCCTGACCATCGACGGCTTCCAGATCAGCGTCCCCAAGGGCACGCTGATCATCCGGGCCGCGGAGCTGCTGGGGATCCAGATCCCCCGGTTCTGCGACCACCCGCTGCTCTCGCCGGCGGCCAACTGCCGCCAGTGCCTGGTCGACATCCCCGACGCGGGCAATGGCCGCGGCTTCCCCAAGCCGCAGCCGTCCTGCGCGATCGAGGTCGCCGAGGGCATGGTGGTCAAGACGCAGCTCACCTCGCCGGTGGCCGAGAAGGCCCAGCGCGGCGTGATGGAGATGCTGCTGCTGAACCACCCGCTCGACTGCCCGGTCTGCGACAAGGGCGGCGAGTGCCCCCTGCAGAACCAGGCCATGTCGAACGGCCAGGGCGAGAGTCGCTTCACCGAGCAGAAGCGGACGTTCGAGAAGCCCATCCCGCTGTCGAGCGAGGTGCTGCTCGACCGCGAGCGGTGCATCCAGTGCGCCCGCTGCATCCGGTTCTCCGAGCAGATCGCCGGTGACCCGCTCATCGACTTCTTCGAGCGCGGGGCCAAGGAGCAGGTGGGCGTCGCCGACGGCGAGCCGTTCCAGTCCTACTTCTCGGGCAACACCATCCAGATCTGCCCGGTGGGCGCGCTGACCGGCGCGGCCTACCGGTTCCGCTCCCGCCCGTTCGACCTGGTCTCCACGCCGAGCGCGTGCGAGCACTGCGCGTCGGGCTGCTCGCTGCGCACCGACCACCGCCGCGGCAAGGTCACCCGCCGTCTGGCCGGGGACGACCCGCAGGTCAACGAGGAGTGGAACTGCGACAAGGGCCGCTGGGCCTTCACCTACGCCACCGCGCCCGACCGGCTGCGGTCGCCGCTGGTCCGTGACGAGAGCGGCAAGCTCGTCCCGACCTCCTGGCCGGACGCGCTGGCCGTCGCGGCCGAGGGCCTGCTGCGGGCCCGGGGCAAGGCCGGCGTGCTGGTCGGCGGGCGGCTCACGGTCGAGGACGCCTACGCCTACAGCAAGTTCGCCCGGATCGCCCTCGGCACCAACGACATCGACTTCCGGGCCCGCCCGCACTCCGAAGAGGAGGCGCGCTTCCTCGCCCACGCCGTCGCCGGCAAGGGCATCGAGGTCTCCTACGCCGACCTGGAGACGGCCCCGGCCGTGCTCCTGGCCGGGTTCGAGCCCGAGGAGGAGTCGCCGATCGTCTTCCTGCGCCTGCGCAAGGCGGCGCGCAAGCGGGGCCTGAAGGTCTACTCGCTCGCGCCGTTCGCCACGCCGGGCCTGGCCAAGATGCAGGGCACGCTGATCCGCACGGCGCCCGGCGCCGAGGCCGAGGCGCTCGGCGACCTGGTCGGCGGCGACGTGCTGCCCGCCGGCTCGATCGTCCTCGCCGGCGAGCGGCTGGCCACCGCCCCCGGCGCCCTGTCCGCGCTCGTACGGCTCACGCAGGCCACCGGCGCCCGGCTCGCCTGGGTGCCGCGCCGGGCCGGTGAGCGCGGCGCGCTGGAGGCGGGCGCCCTGCCGGGCCTGCTGCCGATCGGCCGCCCGGCCTCCGACGAGGCCGCCCGCGCGGAGGTCGCCAGGGTGTGGGGCGTCGGCTCGCTGCCCGGCGCGCCCGGCCGCGACACGGCGGGCATCATCGAGGCCGCGCTGAACGACGAGGTCGACGCGCTGGTCGTGGCGGGTGTCGACCCCTACGACCTGCCCGACCCGGCCCGGGCCCTGGCGGCGCTGGAGAACACGCCGTTCATCGTCAGCCTGGAGATCCGCGCCAGCGCGGTCACCGACCGGGCCGACGTGGTCCTGCCGGTCGCCGCGGTGGCCGAGAAGTCCGGCACGTTCGTCGACTGGGAGGGCAGGGGCCGCTCGTTCGGCGTGGCCACGGCCGTCCCCGGTCTGATGAGCGACCTGCGGGCCATCGCCTCGATCGCCGACCAGATGGACGTCCACCTCGGCCTGCCCGACCCCGCCGCCGCCCGGCGGGAGATGGCCACGCTCGGCTCCTGGAAGGGCACCCGCCCGGCCGCGCCGGCGGTCACCGGCCGTCCGGTCAGGGAGCCGCAGGCCGGTGAGGCCGTGCTGGCGACCTGGCACCTGCTGCTCGACGACGGCAGGCTGCAGGACGGCGAGCCGTACCTGGCGGGGACCGCCCGCTCGACGGCGGCGCTGCTGTCGGAGGCGACGGCCGCGGAGATCGGCGCGGTCGACGGCGGCAAGATCACCATCGGTGACGACGTGGTCGTGCCGGTGCGCGTCGCGGACCTGCCCGACCGTGTCGTGTGGGTGCCGTCCAACTCCGCCGGCCTGTCGGTCACGCGCGACCTGCGCGCGGTCGCCGGAGACGTCGTAAAGATCGGGAGCGTCTCGTGAACAACCCCGGACCCACGCTGAGCGACTTCGGCCACGATCCTCTGTGGATCACGATCATCAAGGCCGTCGCGATCTTCGTGTTCCTGATGCTGGGCGTGCTGATGGGCGTGTGGACCGAGCGCAAGCTCATCTCGCGCATGCAGCACCGCTACGGCCCCAACCGCGCAGGCAAGTTCGGCCTGCTGCAGACGGTGGCCGACGGCCTGAAGATGGGCCTGAAGGAAGACATCATGCCACGCACCGTGGACAAGGTGATCTACTTCCTGGCCCCGGTGATCATCGCCGTCCCGGCCTTCCTGGCCTTCTCCGTCGTGCCGTTCGGGCCGATGGTGTGGATGTTCGGCCACAAGACGCCGCTGCAGCTCACCGACCTGCCGGTCGCGGTGCTGCTGGTCCTGGCCACGGCCTCGATCGGCGTCTACGGCGTGGTGCTCGCCGGGTGGGGCTCCCGCTCGCCGTACGCCGTGCTGGGCGGCCTGCGCTCGGCCGCCCAGGTCGTGTCGTACGAGATTGCGATGGGCCTGTCGTTCGTCGCGGTGTTCCTCCAGGCGGGCACGCTGTCCACCTCGGAGATCGTGGCGAAGCAGGCGGGCGGCGGCACCTGGGACATCGGCGCGCTGTCCATCCCGATGCCGTCCTGGTACGTGGTCTCGCTGATCCCGTCCTTCCTGATCTACGCGATCACGATGCTGGGCGAGACGAACCGCGTGCCCTTCGACCTCCCCGAGGGCGAGGGCGAGCTGGTCGGCGGCTTCCACACGGAGTACTCCTCCTCGCTGAAGTTCGCGATGTTCATGCTCGCCGAGTACGTGAACGTCTTCACCGTCTCGGCGATGGCGATCACGTTGTTCTTCGGCGGCTGGCGGGCTCCGTGGCCGATCTCCATGTGGGACGGCGCGAACTCCGGCTGGTGGCCGATGCTGTGGTTCTTCATCAAGCTGGTCATCGCGTTCGGCTTCTTCGTCTGGGTCCGCGCCTCGCTGCCGCGGGTCCGGTACGACCAGCTCATGGCCTTCGGCTGGAAGGTGCTCATCCCGGTCAACCTGGCCTGGATCCTGATGGCCGCCACGTTCAAGGCGCTGCGCCTGCCGGACAGCAACCGCGCGGTCATCATGACCATCGGCGCGGTCGTCATCATCGGCGCCCTCGCGATCTGGCTCCGGTTCGACACGGTCAACCAGCGCCGCAAGGAGGCGAAGGCCGCCCAGATCGAGGAGGAGTTCGAGCAGCTGCGGGAGGAGCCGGTCGCGGGCGGGTTCCCCGTGCCGCCGCTCGACGCCCCGCACTACCACGGAGTCGTGCCCGCCGCGCGTCTCAATTCCGACGCCGCCAAGGAGGTGACCAGTGGGAGCAACTGATTGGCTGAACCCGATCAAGGGATTCGGCGTCACCTTCCACCACATGTTCAAGAAGCCGGTGACCGTCAACTATCCGGAGGAGAAGCGGCCCACCGCGCCGCGCTTCCACGGAAGGCACCAGCTGAACCGGTGGCCCGACGGGCTGGAGAAGTGCGTCGGCTGTGAGCTGTGCGCCTGGGCCTGCCCGGCCGACGCCATCTACGTAGAGGGCGGCGACAACACCGACGAGGAGCGTTTCTCGCCGGGTGAGAGGTACGGCCGCGTCTACCAGATCAACTACCTGCGCTGCATCCTCTGCGGGCTGTGCATCGAGGCGTGTCCCACCCGGGCGCTCACGATGACCAACGAGTACGAGCTCGCCGACTCCAGCCGCGAGTCGCTGATCTTCACCAAGGAGATGCTCCTCGCACCGCTGGGACCGGGCATGGAGCAGCCGCCCCACCCGATGCGCCTCGGCGAGACCGAGGAGGACTACTACCGGTTGGGTCGAAGCAATGGGTGAGTCCATCACGTTCTGGGTGCTCGCGGTCATCTCGGTGATCGCCGCGCTCGGACTCGTCTTCAGCCGCAGGGCCGTCTACTCGGCCCTCATGCTCGGCGTCGTCATGCTCTCGCTGGCGGTGCTGTACGCGGTCCAGGACGCTCCGTTCCTGGCGGCCGTGCAGATCATCGTCTACACCGGCGCGGTCATGATGCTGTTCCTGTTCGTGCTCATGCTCGTGGGCGTGGACTCGTCCGACTCCCTCGTGGAGACGATCAGGGGCCAGCGGTTCTGGGCCATCGTGGGCGGGCTCGGCTTCGCCGTCCTGCTCGCGGCCGGCATCGGCAACGCGGTCGTCGGCGCCCCCAGGGGCCTGACCGCCGCCACCCAGGCGGGCAACGTGCCCTCCCTGGCCGAGCTGATCTTCACGCGCCACGTGTTCGCCTTCGAGGTGACCTCGGCGCTGCTGATCACGGCCGCGCTCGGCGCGATGGTGCTCGCGCACCGGGAGCGCAGCGAGCCCAAGCCGACCCAGAAGGACCTGTCCCGGCAGCGCTTCGTCGCCTTCGGCAAGACGGGCAAGAACCCGGCGCCGCTGCCCGGCCCCGGCACCTACGCCCGGCACAACGCCATCGACATGCCGGCGCTGCTGCCCGACGGGTCGGTCTCGCCGCTGTCGGTCAACCGGTACATCGCGCGGTACGAGGAGTCCCAGGGCATGCTGCCCCCGGAGGTCGCCCGCGTGCTGGAGCAGGAGGAGGCCGCCCAGCGGGCCAACGGGCACTCCAACGGGCACAGCACCCCGACGGTCGCCGAGGAGGCCAGGGACGGCGGTCCCGACACCGAGCCCATGGCCGAAGAGGGCCCGGTGGAAGAGGGCGTCGTGGCCGGCCGGGTCGTCAGCGCCCGCGCTGACGCCCGGAGCGAGGAGGACGGCAAGTGACCACGCACTACCTGGTGCTCTCCGCGCTGCTGTTCGCGATCGGCGGCGTCGGCGTGCTCGTACGGCGCAACGCCATCGTGGTGTTCATGTGCGTCGAGCTCATGCTCAACGCCTGCAACCTGGCGTTCGTCACCTTCGCCCGGCAGAACGGCAACCTCGACGGCCAGCTCATCGCGTTCTTCGTGATGATCGTGGCCGCCGCCGAGGTGGTCATCGGCCTGGCCATCATCGTGACGATCTTCCGAACCCGCAGGTCCGCGTCGGTCGACGACGTCAGCCTGCTGAAGTACTAAGAGGTGGCCGTGGAACCCGCTGAGATCATCCAGCACTCCGGCGGAGCGATCGGAGCAGCCTGGCTCATGATCGCTCTGCCCCTGGTGGGAGCGGCGGTCCTCCTGCTGGGCGGCCGGAGGACCGACAAGTTCGGCCATCTGCTGGGCGTGCTCATGGCCGTCGCGTCCTTCGTGGTGGCGGCGCTGTCGTTCGTACAGCTCCTCGGCTTCGCCCCCGGCGAGCGCCGCCGCGGGATCGAGCTGTACGACTTCATCCCGGGCCTGGCGAAGGTGGGCCTGCTGGTCGACCCGCTGTCGATCTCGTTTTGCCTGCTGATCACCTTTGTGGGCTCGCTGATCCACGTCTACTCGATCGGCTACATGGCGCACGACCCGAACAGGCGGCGGTTCTTCGCCTACCTCAACCTGTTCGTCGCGGCGATGCTCCTGCTGGTGCTGGCCGACAACTACGTCGCCCTGTTCGTCGGCTGGGAGGGCGTCGGCCTCGCGTCGTACCTGCTGATCGGGTTCTGGCAGCACAAGCCCTCGGCGGCGACCGCGGCCAAGAAGGCGTTCATCGTCAACCGCGTCGGCGACTTCGGCCTGCTGATCGGCATCTTCACGATCTTCGCGACGTTCCACACGCTGGCCTTCGACGGCGTCCTGGCGAACGCCGACAAGGCGTCCTCCGGCACGCTCACCGCGATCGGCCTGCTGCTGCTCGTCGGCGCCTGCGGCAAGTCGGCGCAGCTCCCGCTGCAGTCCTGGCTCCTCGACGCGATGGAGGGCCCGACCCCGGTCTCGGCCCTCATCCACGCGGCGACCATGGTCACCGCCGGCGTCTACCTGATCGTCCGGTCCGGCCCGATCTTCATCGGCACCGAGACCGCGCAGCTCGTGGTGACGATCGTCGGCGTCGCGACGCTGCTCGCCGGTGCGATCATCGGTACCGCCAAGGACGACATCAAGAAGGCGCTGGCCGGTTCGACGATGTCGCAGATCGGCTACATGGTGCTCGCCGCGGGCATCGGCCCGGCGGGCTACGCCTTCGCGATCGCGCACCTGATCACGCACGGCTTCTTCAAGGCCGACATGTTCCTCGGCGCGGGCTCGGTCATGCACGCCATGAACGACGAAGTGGACATGCGGAAGTACGGCGCCCTGCGCAAGGTCATGCCGCTCACGTTCTGGACGTTCCTCATCGGATACCTGGCGATCATCGGGTTCCCGCTGCTGTCCGGCTACTTCACCAAGGACGGCATCATCGAGACCGTGATGGAACACAACGCCGTCCTCGGCTGGCTGGCCGTCCTCGGCGCGGGCATCACCGGCTTCTACATGTCGCGCCTGGTGTTCATGACGTTCTTCGGCGCCAAGCGCTGGGAGCCCACGGCCCACCCGCACGAGTCGCCCGCCGTCATGACGGTGCCGCTGATCGTCCTGTCGATCGGCGCGATCGTCCTGGGCTGGTTCCTCATCATGGGCAACCGGTTCATGACCTTCCTCGCGCCGGCCGTCGGCGCGCCGGAGGAGATGCCCTCGTTCCACCCGTTCAGCGTCCCCGGCCTGACCACGCTCGCGCTCGTCGCGGTCGGCGCGGCCTTCGCCTGGATGAAGTACGGCAGGGCCGAGGTGCCCGCGGTCGCCCCGCGCGGCTCGTTCCTCACCACCTTCGCCCGTCGTGACCTGTACGGCGACGCCCTGAACGAGGCGCTGTTCATGCGCCCCGGTCAGTGGCTGACCCGCCTGGCCGTGTTCTTCGACAACCGCGGCGTCGACGGCCTCGTGAACGGCCTGGCCGCGGGCATCGGCGGCACGTCCGGGCGCCTGCGCCGGGTCCAGACCGGGTTCGTCCGCTCGTACGCGCTGTCGATATTCCTGGGTGCCGCCCTCCTGGCCGGTGCCTGGCTCGTCGTAGGGAACCTGTGATGCCCTGGCTTTCAACCCTGATGGGCGTGTCCGTACTCGGCGCGCTGGGCGTGACCCTTGTCCGCAACGACAAGCTCGCCAAGCAGTTCACCCTCGTGGTGTCGCTGATCGTGCTGGCGCTGACCGTCGCCATGGCGGTCCAGTTCAGCCCGAACGGCGACAAGTTCCAGTTCGCCGAGACGTACGACTGGATTCCCGCGTTCGGCGTCCACTACGGCGTCGCCGTGGACGGCATCGCTCTGGTGCTCATCCTGCTGTCGGTGATCCTCGTGCCGATCGTGGTGCTCGCCTCCTGGCATGACGCCGAGGCCGGCAAGCGCTCGGTCCGGACGTACTTCTCGCTGCTGCTCGTGCTCGAGGCCATGATGATCGGCGTCTTCGCGGCGACCGACGTCTTCCTCTTCTACGTCTTCTTCGAAGCCATGCTGATCCCGATGTACTTCATGATCGGGTCGTACGGCGGGGCGCAGCGGTCGTACGCGGCCGTGAAGTTCCTGCTGTACTCGCTGTTCGGCGGGCTGCTGATGCTGGTGGCGGTGATCGCGCTCTACTCGATCGCCGGCAAGGGCACGTTCATGTTCACCGACCTGGTCGGGACCATCCAGGACGTGACGACGCAGAAGTGGCTGTTCCTCGGCTTCTTCATCGCCTTCGCGATCAAGGCGCCGCTGTGGCCGTTCCACACCTGGCTGCCGGACGCCGCCGCCCAGGCCCCCGCCGGCGCGGCCGTCCTGCTGGTCGGCGTGCTGGACAAGGTCGGCACGTACGGCATGCTGCGCTTCTGCCTCGAGCTGTTCCCCGACGCCGCGAAGTTCTTCACGCCGCTGGTCATCACGCTGTCGGTGATCGGCATCGTGTACGGCGCGATCGTGGCGATCGGGCAGACCGACATGAAGCGGCTCATCGCCTACACCTCGGTGTCGCACTTCGGCTTCATCGCGATGGGCGTGTTCGCGATGACCACCAGCGCGGGCGCGGGTGCCACGCTCTACATGGTCAACCACGGCTTCTCGACCGGCGCGCTGTTCCTGATCGCGGGCTTCCTCATCTACCGCAGGGGCTCGCAGTTCATCGCCGACTACGGCGGCGTGCAGAAGGTCGCCCCGATCCTCGCCGGGACGTTCCTGGTGGCCGGCCTGTCCAGCCTCTCGCTGCCCGGTCTCAGCACGTTCGTCAGCGAGTTCATGGTGCTGACCGGCACCTACCAGCGCTACGTCGTCCCGGCGGTGATCGCCACCGTCGGCGTCATCCTCGCCGCGATCTACATCCTGTGGATGTACCAGCGGACGATGAACGGTCCGACGGCCGAGTCGGTCAAGTCGCTGCCCGACCTGAACGCCCGGGAGAAGTGGGTGGTGGCGCCGCTCGTCGCGCTGCTGCTGGTGTTCGGCTTCTATCCGAAGCCGCTGCTCGACGTGATCAATCCCGCCGTGAAGGACACGCTGTCGAGCGTGTCGGTCACGGACCCGCAGCCGGCCGTACCCGTTGCTCAGGAGGGCCAGTAGTGAACGGCACCATTGAGGCGCCCACGATCGAGTACGCCCAGCTGGCGCCGCTGCTCGTCGTCTTCGGCGCGGCGATCGTCGGCGTGCTTGTGGAGGCGTTCGCCCCGCGCTACCTGCGCTCGGCGATCCACCTGCCGCTCACGCTGCTGTCGCTGGCCGGCGCGTTCGCGCTGGCCGTCTGGCAGGCGGTCAAGGGCGTGCCCACCGAGCCCGCCGCGATGGGCGCGGTGGCCGTGGACGGCCCGGCGCTGTTCATCTGGGGCACGATCCTCATCCTCGCCTTCGTGAGCGTGCTGCTCATCAAGGACGAGGAGCACTTCGTCGGCTCCGCCGCGGCCGTGCCGGGCTCGGCCGAGGAGGAGCAGTCGCTGGTCGAGCGCGCCACGCACACCGAGGTCTACCCGCTGCTGCTGTTCGCGGTCGGCGGCATGCTGCTGTTTCCGGCGGCCAACGACCTGCTCGTCGCGTTCGTCGCCCTCGAGGTCATGTCGCTGCCGCTGTACCTGCTGTGCGGCCTGGCCCGGCGCCGCCGCCTGCTGTCGCAGGAGGCCGCGGTCAAGTACTTCCTGCTGGGCGCGTTCTCCTCGGCCTTCTTCCTGTACGGCACGGCCCTGCTCTACGGCTTCGCCGGTTCGGTCGACCTCGTGAAGATCAACCAGGCGCTCGGCGCGGTCGGCGGCCAGGACACGCTGCTCTACATCGGCGCGGCCATGCTCGGCGTCGGCCTGCTGTTCAAGATCGGCGCGGCGCCGTTCCAGGCGTGGAAGCCGGACGTCTACCAGGGCTCGCCCACGCCCATCACCGCGCTGATGGCCTCCGGCACCCTGGTGGCCGCCTTCGGCGCGCTGCTGCGGGTGTTCTGGGTCGGTCTCGGCGGTCTCGACTGGGACTGGCGCCCGGTGCTGTACGGTGTGGCGATTCTCACGATGGTGGTCGGCGCGGTCCTCGCGATCACGCAGACCGACATCAAGCGGATGCTCGCCTACTCGTCCATCGCCCACGGTGGCTTCCTGCTCATCGGCGTGATCGCCACCGGTCACACCCAGGCCGAGAACACCTCGGCCCTGTCCGGCCTGCTGTTCTACCTGGTGGCGTACGGCTTCACCACGGTGGGCGCGTTCGCGGTCGTCACGATGGTGCGCGACGCGGGCGGCGAGGCGTGGCACCTGTCCCGCTGGGCCGGGCTCGGCAAGCGCTCGCCGCTGCTGGCCGGGGTCTTCGCGTTCTTCCTGCTGGCCTTCGCCGGTATCCCGCTGACCAGCGGGTTCTTCGGGAAGTACGCGGTCTTCCAGGCGGCCGTCGCCAACGGCGCCACGCCGCTGGTCATCATCGGCGTGGTCGCCTCGGCCGTCGCCGCGTTCTTCTACGTCCGTGTGATCGTGCTGATGTTCTTCAGCGACCCGGCCGCCGACGGCCCGTCCGTCGTGCTGCCCTCGCGGGGGACCGCGGCGGTCGTCGGTGTCGCGGCATTGGCTACGGTAGTTCTCGGGGTTTATCCCCAGCCCGTGCTGGACCTCGCGCACACGGCAGCACAGTCCCTGTTCGTCCGATAGGAGATTCCCGTATGGCCGCGCCGCCCGTTGTGGACATTCCTCTCGTAGACGAGCGGCTGGCCGACGACCTCGCGGGCGGGCTCGCGGCGGTGGAGAAGCTGCTGCGCTCGTCGGTCGAGAGCGAGGACGCCTTCGTCACCCAGACGTCCAGGCACCTCATCGAGGCGGGCGGCAAGCGGTTCCGGGCGATGCTCGTGCTGCTGGCCGCCCAGTTCGGCAACCCCGACGCCCCGGGCATCGTGCCCGGGGCCGTCGTCATCGAGCTGACCCACCTGGCCACGCTCTACCACGACGACGTGATGGACGAGGCCCCGGTGCGCCGGGGCTCCCCGTCCGCCAACGCCCGGTGGGACAACACCGTGGCCATCCTCACCGGCGACTACCTGTTCGCCCAGGCGTCGGAGATCCTCGCCGACCTCGGCGCCGAGCTCATCCGGATCCAGGCGCGTACGTTCTCCCGCCTGGTGCGCGGTCAGATCCGCGAGACGATCGGGCCCGCCGAGGGCTCCGACGCGATCGCCCACTACATCGGCGTGCTGGCCGACAAGACCGGCTCCCTGATCGCCACCTCGGGCCGCTTCGGCGCCATGCTCGCCGGCGCCCCCCCGGAGGTGGTCGATCGCCTGACCGACGCCTGCGAGGCGATCGGCGTGGCCTGGCAGCTCGGCGACGACCTCATCGACGTGGCCGCGCCCACGGCCGACTCGGGCAAGACCCCGGGCACCGACCTGCGCGAGGGCGTCCGCACCCTCCCGGTGCTGTACGCCCTGACCTCCGACGACCCCGCGGACGAGCGGCTGCGCGCCCTGTTGTCCGGGCCGGTGGCCGAGGAGGACGTCGAGGAGGCGCTGACGCTGCTGCGGGCCCACCGGGCCATGGACCAGGCCCGCGAGGAGCTCACCCGCTGGATCGGCCGGGCCAAGACCGCCCTCGCCGGCCTGCCCGACATCCCCGCCCGTACGGCCCTGATCGCCCTGTGCGACTACGTCGTCGACCGCACCGGCTGATCTTCTAGGGGATCATTGCCCGGGTGAGGATCACCCGGTGTGCGGTCGTACTGTCGGCGGCCGTGTCGCTTTCCGTGAGCGCGGCCGCCTGCGGCACACATGTGGGCACATCCGCCGCTCCCACGCATCAATGAGCGTGAAGCCGTTCCCCGTGGCGCCTCTCGGCAGCCGGTCCTGGGCCTTCTGGGTCTTCGAGGAGAAGTCGGTGACACAGTGGGTCGAGGTGGTGCAGACGCCGCGTTACGTGCTGGAGATCCGGATCCCGGCCAGTGGCCGAAGCCGCACACCGACCCCGCCGTGCTGCTGCCCAGGATCGCCGGGGCCGCGTACGCCAGGGCCGAGGCGGCGCTGGCCTGACGCGTCCGTGACCGTGGCCGCCCTGACCGGCCGACGGCCGAGCACGGGACGGGATCTACTTCTGGTCGGCGAGCCATTCGTCGAAGGTGGTCGGCGCGATGCGGGCGCCCTCTCCGGGCAGCAGCACGTCGCCGGCCATCTCCGTCCCGAAGAGTCCCGACCAGGTCGGCACGAGCCTGACCGTCCGGCCGCGTGCCGCGAGGGTGCGCCGGGCCATGTCGACGAGGTCCTGCGGCTCGGGACCGGCCACGTCGGCGTAGCGCCCCTGGGGATCGCCCACCGCGATCTCCGCGAGGACGTCGGCCACGTCGGCGGGCGCGATCGGCTGCACCAGCAGCGGCGCGATCGTGGCGACGCCGTCCTGCTCGGTCCACCCCGCCACCATCTCGGCGAAGTCGTGGAACTGCGCGACCGGAACGATCGTCCACGGCACCGGACCGGCGGAGACCAGGCGCTCCTGCTCGCGCTTGCCGGCGTAGTGGGCGTTGCCCTCCACCCCGTGGATGCCGATGATCGAGAGCAGCACGTGGTGGCGGACGCCCGCCCGCTCCTCGGCGGCCAGCAGGTTCGTGGTGGTCGTGCCGAAGTACGCCACCGACTCGTCCCGGTCGGTCGCCTCTGAGCTGATCGCGTCGACGACGGCCTCGACGCCGTCCAGGGCCTTGTCGAGCCCCTCGCCCGTCAGCAGATCCACGCCGAGTGAGCGGCTGACGCGTACGACGTCGTGCCCGTCCCGTTCGAGGGCGGCGACGGTGAGCTTCCCGATGTTCCCGGTGGCGCCGGCGACTGCGATTCTCATGGTCTCTCCTTCGCTAGACGCCTCGGATGCTATCTCGGACAAAAAAGATCCGCAATGTCTTCGATAGACTGTCGGGCATGAAGCTGCCTGCGAGCACCGAGTGGGTGTTGCACTGCGCCACAGCGCTGGCGCAGCTCGAGCCGGGAGCCACCGCGTCGGCGGCGCAACTCGCGGATTATTACGACGTTCCCGCGCCCTACCTGGCCAAGCAGTTACAGGCGCTCGTCCGGGCCGGTGTCCTGGCCGCGATGACGGGCCCGCGCGGTGGGTTCCGGCTCGCACGGGCGGCTTCCGACATCACGTTGCTGCAGATCGTCGAGGCGGTCGACGGCGCGTCCTCGCCGTACGAGTGCCGCGAGATCCGCCAGCAGGGGCGGGGGGCGCTGCCTCCCGAGGACTGCCGGCGCATCTGCGTCATCGCCGAGAAGATGGCCGAGGCGCACCGCGCGTGGCGGAGCAGCCTCGCCGGGGTGACGCTCGCCGACATCCTCGCCGAGCTGCCCGAGTGGGCGCCCGCCCGCACCCGGTCACGCCTGTCGGCCACGCGCTGACGTCAGCGGCCCGCGAGGAGTTCGACGACGGGGGCGAGGGCGTCGGCGTAGAAGCCGTTGACGGTGATGTAGGAGAGGCCCAGCTCGTCGCGGCGGCGCAGCAGCGTGCCGGCCATCTCGCGGGGCGAGCCGCGCAGCACGGCGGCGGCGTCCGGCGACGGGGCCGTCAGCCCGCCGGGCACCCACGGGGGCGGTCCCTCGCCCACCTGGAGCAGGTTCATGCTCAGCTCGATGTCGTCGAACCTCGCCCCGGCCATCTCCCGTAGCGTGCCGACGGGCCCGCGCAGGCCCTCCTCCGGTGTGGCGGGGGGTACGGCGAGTGCGACGATGTCCGCCTTCTCCGCGGCCAGCGCCAGCATGCGGGGACCGGCCCCCGCGACGAGGATGGGAGGCCCTTGGCGTTGCACGGTGGTCCCGCTCCTGGTGAAGGCCGCCCGTACCTCGTCGATCAGCGATCGGACCAGCGCCACGCGCTCGCCCGCCGTGCCGTACGGCATGCCGAGCGCCCGAGCCTCCTCCTCGGCCGCGGCGCGGCCGGCCCCCACGCCGACCTCCAGCCGTCCGCTCGACAGGAAGTCGAGCCCGGCGAGCTCGTGCGCGACCTGTGGGGGATTGCGGTAGGGCGCGGCCAGCACGAACGTGCCCACGCGCAGCGTCGTCGTGACGGTGGCCGCGGCGGTCATCGCGAGCAGCGGCGGCAGCGTCCCCAGGGTGTCGGGGACGAGCAGGGTCGAGTAGCCGAGGTCCTCGGCGCGGCGGGCCGTCGCCGTCCACGCGGCGGCGTCGGGGGCCAGACCGGCGACGATCCCGAAACGGAATTCCTTGCTCATGCCGCCGATCCTCGCCGTCGCGGCCCGTGCCGTCGTCCCCCAGCCGGAGGCGGGCCTGGTACTCCGGGAGGCGTATCAGACGGTCTCGAGCGCCGACGTGCGTTCCTGCCGGGACGTACGGGCGGCGCGGACGCTGTCCCAGGTGAAGACGCTCAGCGCGAGCCAGACGACCACGAACCCGGCCCACCGGCTGGCGGGCATCGTCTCGTGGACGATCAGCACGCCGCACAGGAACTGCAGCACGGGGGCGATGTACTGGAGCAGGCCGATGATGGTGAGCGGAACCCGCAGCGCGGCGGCCGTGAAGAGCATCAGCGGCACCGCGGTGATGAGGCCGGCCGTCACCAGCAGCAGCGCGTGGCCGAGACCGTGGTTGGCGAAGGTCCCCGTGCCGTCCGCCTGCAGGAAGATCAGGTAGCCCAGGGCCGGCACCAGCAGCACGAGCGTCTCGATGGTCAGGCTCTCCGCGCTGCCCACCCCCGCCGCCTTCTTGATCAGCCCGTACGTGCCGAAGCTGAAGGCGAGCACGAGGGCGACCCAGGGGAGACGCCCGTAGTCGAGCGTGAGGATGAGGACCGCGAGCGCGCCCAGCCCTACGGCGATCCACTGCCACGTGCGCAGCCGCTCACGGAAGACCAGCACGCCGAACAACACGCTGACCAGGGGGTTGATGAAGTAGCCCAGCGCGCTCTCCACCACGTGACCGGCGTTGACGGCGTAGATGTAGACGCCCCAGTTGACCGAGACCGTGACGGCCGCGAGGGCGAGGAGGAGGAACTGGCGGCGGGTCATGGTGCGGATCCAGGACCAGTGGCGGCGTACGGCGAGGACCGCGACCACCACGACCAGAGACCAGACCATTCGGTGGGCGAGGATCTCCACGGCGCCGGACGGCTTGAGCAGGGGCCAGTAGAGAGGGAACAGACCCCACATCGTGTAGGCGGTGACGCCATACAGGACACCACGGCGCGTATCAGGCATGACCCCCATCTTCGCTGCTTACCTAGATTCAGCACAAATAAGGGTCTCTATGGCCGAGGTTTAGAAGCGCTTACGTGAGGAACAAGGCGGCCCGGCGCCTGGTTGGGGATGGCAGAGCGGAAGGAAGGCTACGTGATGGGCTGGCTGTTCGGCACAGACAAGACGACGATGGTGGACCCCGCGGACGCGCTGCCGGGCCGGGCCGAGGTCATGCCGGTGGCCACCCGCCACCAGGTCCTCGGCGCGCCGCTGGCTCCGCCGTACCCCGAGGGCACGGAGATCGCCGAGTTCGCGCTGGGTTGTTTCTGGGGCGCCGAGCGCAAATTCTGGCAGACCCCCGGGGTCGTCTCGACCGCCGTGGGCTACGCGGGCGGTTACACGCCGAACCCCACGTACGAGGAGGTCTGTTCCGGGCTTACCGGGCACACCGAGGTCGTCCGGGTGGTCTTCGATCCGGCGGAGGTGACGTACGAGGAGCTCCTGAAGGTGTTCTGGGAGGCCCACGACCCGACGCAGGGCATGCGCCAGGGCAACGACGTCGGCACCCAGTATCGGTCGGCCATCTACATCCACGGCCCCGAGCAGGCCAAGGCGGCCTCGGCCTCCAGGGACGCCTACCAGGAGGTGCTCGCCAAGGCCGGGTACGGCGAGATCACCACCGAGATCGCCCCCGCCGGCGAGTTCTACTTCGCGGAGGATTACCACCAGCAGTACCTTTTTAAGGTGCCGAACGGCTACTGCGGCATCGGCGGCACCGGAGTCAGCTGCCCCGTCGGCCTGGCGACCTCCAGCGGCGATTAGCGGGACCGTGAGACCTCCGAGCGGCGTCGCGCTGCTCGGAGGTTTCGTGTTTCCGGTGCCGATGGTTTGCTACTTGAAGTAGTAAACTGCCGCTATGAGTCTGCCTGAACACGCCTTCCCGCCAGGGGAAGGGCCCGCGGCCAAGGTGAGCGTCTCCTTGCGGGCCGGCAACATCCGCGCCATCAAGGAGCGTGTCGGCACGCGCGGGTTTTCTGCCTACGTCGACGCCGCTGTGGAGCGGCAGATCGAGCGGGACCTGCTGGAGGAGGCCCTGCAGGCGAACGAGAACGAGTGCGGTCCCATCCCACAGCATCTGCGGGATGAGGCTGAGCAGTTGTTCCGTAGCGTGAAGTCCGCTCCGGAGCTACAGGAGGAGCGTGGATGGCACGCGCACGAAGCAAGCTGAGTGCGGGGACGGTCATCCTTGACTCCGAGGGACTTTCGAAGTGGTGTGCGGCCGACCAACAAGTCACGGCGATCGTCCGAGAGGCGCAGAACAACGACTTTCGCGTTGCCGTCAGCGCCTTGACGCCTATCGAGGCCTTCGACGGCCGGGTGGCAAACGATCGGTTGCGCTGGCACCTGTCCCGACTGCGCGTCGAGCCGGTGACCGAGGAGGTCTCCGTCCACGCGCTGGACCTGCTCCGCGAGAGCGGTCTTCACGGCCACAAGTACGCGATCGATGCCGTCGTGGCCGCCACGGCTCTTCGCTCCACCCGGCCCGTCATCATCCTCACCTCGGATGAGGACGACATGAGCAAGCTCTGCGGCAAGGCGGTTCGTCTCGTGCGCGTGTAGGTGCTGAGTTGTTGCCCCTGAAGATGACGAGGGGCAACGACCAAGCCGAACTCAAGCGGCGTGCGGTCAAGTTTTCCGGGTATCGGAGGGTGGGGAGGGGCAGCGCTCACCGCCTCTGCGTCGACCTCACCTGCGCTTTTGGAAACACTTTTCGGCACCAGTAGTAACGGGGAATCACTTAAGTCAGCCACGGCTGGTCAGGTAGCGGGCCAGCCTGGGAAGCCTGCGGGCGACCTCCGCATCATCGGCGATATCCCAGTCTGCTTCGCCGAATTCGGCCGCCAGAAGCGGAAAGCCACGTTGGACTCCTCTGGCTTCGGCGGCGGCATAGAGATCGTCCACAGCCTTGCCGGTGACCTGCTCATGGGCGTCATGTGGTACATACGCAAGGAGTTCGAAGGCCGGGTACTCCTCGTCGGACCACGGGAAGCCGCGACGTCGTTCGGCAAACCAGCGTCGCTTCAGGTCGAGGAGGTGTACGACCTGCGGCAGTTCCATGACGCGATCCGGGCAATCGGCGACTTGGTCGTACGCCTCTCGGCCCAGGCTCATGAGCCAATAGACGAAATATTCGAAGCCGTCAGTCGATTCGCGTCGTAACAGGTGACAGCTCAGCGCGTACATGTCACATGTGCGGCCGCGGTTCGCATTGAGTTCCCACCACATGTGGTAATCAACGATCTCGTCGGCGGAGAGTTGGCAGAGCCGGGTGTTCAGCCAGGCCAGGCGCTCCTTCCTGCTGCGTGTTTCTCTGTCGGAACGCTCAATCAGTTCCCAGAATCGGTCCTCGTCCACGAGAAGCGATAATGGCACGGCGTTCACGCCATAGTTCAGCGGAAGCAGTCACCGTGAGCAGTGCACATGCGGGAGGTGCGCAAGCCGCCCATATGCGGTCCGGCGTCCGTGATCGCCATCGCCGAACGACGGGGCATCTCCCACCTGTTCTGCGAAGTATGGGCCGTCGGGGAAAGAGCCGACGCCGAGGTGTACGCCGAGGCGACAGCCAGGGTCCGTGCCGGTGGAAAGGGCCGTCCCGAGGTAGTGCAGCTTAACCAGATCATCGAACGCCTGGGTGCGCTGGCCGATCACGTTCGCGTCGAGCAACCGCCCCCCAGGGAGCCGGTGCCGGATTGGCTCGCGGATCGTTTGATCTCCACCGTCGGCATGTCTCGCGAAGACGTCGCCGCTCTCGACTTGCAGCAGGCGGTCGACCTTTGGGCTGACTTCCGGTCCAAGCCACGTTAGCGGCGACTTATTGCCCGAAGAAAACCGCTACCACCAGCAATACCTTTTTAAGGTACCCAACGGCTACTGCGGCCTCGGTGGAACCAGCGTCAAGCTAGTGACCCCTCCGAGTGGATCGACTACCAGACGGGCCTGCCGGACTCGGAGAAGTACGCGCGGCAGTGGGGAGACTCTCGCGCGGACTCAAGGTGGTGCCGGGGACACCTGCCTTGTCGGCCTCATCGCCGGTGAGGTGTGACCTGACTTGACACGTAGCCTGGCCCAGGATCGTCCCACGACGGTCTTACGCGCGGATCCATCGCATGCGCCGGGCACACGAGCACCGGCACGAACTCCTTGACGCACGCGACATGACCTGACGGCTCGGCCGTGCCGGATGGTCGCACGTCGGCGAACCTGACGTCGGATCATCGAGAACGGAGTCGTCGTGGCCGGCAGGGAGTACGAGATCGACTGCGTCATCTACGCCTCCGGTTTCGATGTCGGCACCGAGTACACGCGACGGGTCGACTACGACATGACCGATCATGACGGTGTCAAGCTTTCCGAGTACCGGGCCGAGGGTATGCGCACCCTGCATGGCACCCACATGCACGGGTTTCCGGATGCCTTCATCGTGCAGCCGGTGCGGGGCGCGAATCTCATCTCCTAATCAGCGCGTGGCGGCATCGGCACCCCTCCGGTGATGCTCGGGCCGGAATGCTGCGAGGAGGGGCGCTGAGCATGAAGCCTTAGATGGTCCCGCGTCTTCTGGACAGCCGCTTGACGGTTGGTTCACGCTGCGAACTGCCGGCGGGGGACGCGGTTTATGCTCGAGAGCGATTTCGGCGACAGGGGTTCGGATGTTCTTTCGACGGCTGCCACCCCTCCTCGCCGTGCTGGTTCTGGCCGGGTTCGTGCCGCTGGCCTCGGCCGGGTCGACCGTCGTGAGATGGCCCCGGGCGGCCACCACCTGCCAGGAGACGTCACCCGGTGGCGTTCCCGCCTCGTTCGCGGCGCCCGTCGCGATGGACATGGGCGGTCACTCCGACGTGACCTCGGTGGCCGTGGGTGAGCTGGACGGCCGGCCCGTCGCGATCAGCGCGGGTGCCGAGCACACCATCCGGATCTGGGACAGGGCCACTCTGAAACCGATCGGCGATCCGATCCCCGGCGACGGCCCGGTGGCGTACGGCACCGTCGACGGCAGACCCGTCATCCTCGGCCGGAGCCACGGGGCGCTCCAGAGGTGGGACGCGACCACTCGGCTGCCCGTCGGCGGACCGCTCCCCGCCGGGCGGTTTCGTGCCGTCGCGTTCGGCGAGCTCGACGGCAGGCCGATCGCCGCCGCGGCGGGCACCGACGGCGCCCACGTGTTCGATCTGGCGACCGGCCGCCGGATCGGTCCGCCCATCGGCACCGGGATCTTCGGCGCCGTCGCGCTGACCCGCGTCCACGGCGTCCTGCTCGTGCTGACCGGAGAGGGCGACGCTGTGATCGCCTGGGATCCGGTGTTCGGAAAACCCGTCGGGAAACCGCTCACTCTTCAGAGCGAGTTCATCCAGAACATAAACACGATCAGGACGACCATGATCGGCGGCCGTCCGGTGGCCCTGATCCCCACGGCCGATCTCGGGGTGATCCGCTGGGATCTGGTCACGCGTGAGGCGACCTACCACTCGCTGAAGGGGAGGTTCGGCCCTTCGTCGCTCGCCGTGCTGAACGGCCGGACCGTGTTCGTCTCGGTCGAAACCGTCGAGGGCATCGCCACCGACCCTTACGGATCGAGGCTCCGAAGCTCGATCGCGGTCATCGATCCGGCCACCGGTGAGAGGGTATCGTCCTTCGAGATCCCGGGGCACGTCACGTCGCTGGCGGTCGGTGATCTCGGCGACCGTCCCGTGATCGTGACCGGCGGGCGCGACAACGCCGTCCGCGCCTACGATCTCGCCACCGGCCGGGAATCCGCTCCTCCCGCCACCGGGGGGCCCAACGGTGACATCTACGGCGTGAACGGCGAGCTGCGCGGCAGGCCGATCGTGGTGGCCCAAGGGAACGGTGACGACAGATTCCCCCGCGTGTGGGATCTCGGCAGCGGCAGGCCGCTGGACGCGCCGGTCAGGCTGCCCGGGCGCATCACCTCGTTCGCGACCGGCGACTACGGCGGACGAGGGGTTCTGGTCGCGGGGATCGGTTTCGGAGACTCCTCGATCCGGGTCTTCGATCTTGCCAGTCGCATGCCGATCGGCGAACCCCTCATCGGCTATGACGGCTTCGTCAACGGGGTCGCGCTCACCGAAGCCGATCGCCGGGCGCTTGTGGTCGGAGCGGTCGACGAGGACGACGCGGCCGGTGACTCTTCTTCTCGGGGCACGGTACGCATCTGGGACTTTCCTTCGGGAGCGCTGCTGCACGATCTCGCCGTCAAAAACGGCCCAGTCGGACAGCTGGCCCTCATCAGCCTCGCCGGCCGGCCGGTCGCGGTGACTTTCAGTGCCACCCGCGCCCGGCTCTGGGACGTCGGCGCGGGAAAACGGATGGCATCGTTCCGCATCGCGAAGACCGAGCACTCGGCCCCGGTGGAGATCGCCTTGTTCGACTGCACGACGGTCGCGATCGTGGCCACAGGCAGGACCGTGGAACTCTACGACCTCGCCACGGGCAAGCAGGTCGAGCGTCCGTTGCTCGGCCACTCCAGGCAGGTGAACAGCATCGCCTCCGGGCGGGTCGCTGGTGTCCCGATCGCGGTCACCTACTCGCCACAGGACAGGAGCATGCGGGTCTGGGACCTCACGACCAGCCGGCAGGTCGGGACGCTTCAGCGTCCTTCCCGCTACCTCGGCTCTCTCTCGATGAGCTACCTCGACGGCCGCGCCGTGCTTGTCGGCGGCGGTCGCGAAGCGCTGTGGACCTGGGATCTGGGGCCTGCCGCGTAATACAGGAAGACCGTCCCATGATCATCACAGCGTTGTCGATGCCGTAACGAGCGCCACGTCCTACCGGTCGGCGCGGCGTCCACGCCACCGGCCGAGACTCTCGCGTGGACGCCGGGTTCGCCGCTGCCCTCTTCGTGCGGGCCGCCTCGCCAGAGCGGCTCCCGCCCCTCGCCGATGGTGAGGTCTACGCCGAGGCCACGGCCAGGGTTCGCGCCGTCGGCAAGGGGCGTCCGGAGGTGGTGCAGCTTGGGCAGATCATCGAACGCCTGGGCGCGCTGGCCGATCACATCCGCGTGGCACAACCGCCTCCCAGGGAGCCGGTGCCGGATTGGCTCGCGGATCGCTTGATCTCCACCGCCGGTATGTCTCGCGAGGACGTGGCCGCCTCGACTTCCAGCAGGCGGTCGACGTCTGGGCTGACTTTCGCTCCAGCCCACGCTAGCTGTCCTGGACCACGAAGGAGCCCAAGAATCGGGGCGCAGCACGGCCCGAACGCTCACGATGCGCTCGGCATGGACCGTCTTGGGGCGTAGGTCCGGCCGCCTCGGCTGCCTGGGCTGAAAGCCCGTGTCTCCCGGCGCAGCGCCTGCCCGCAGACCCCGCTCAGGCCCGGGCGGCGCGTTCGATCGCCACTCCCACCCCGTCAAGTAGGTGGTTGAGGCCGGCGCGGAAGTCGTCGTCCGGAGCGGCCCCCGCTCGGGGGTCGAACACCCCGGCCTCGACGGCGCGGGCCAGCGCCGGGAACCGGGCGGGGTCGGCGAGCTCAGTGAGCAGGGCGACGTACGTCTCGTCGGCCCTTTCCTCTGGTTCGGCGGGGATGGACGTCAGGAGTTGGGCGGCGCCGCGCACGTAGTGCAGCACCAGCATGACCACGGAGAACCGGGCCCGCGGGTCCAGGGGCGTGCCGCCGAGGGAGCGCAGCGCGGCGTCCAGCCAGGCGAGCTGGCCGGGGTCCATCGGCGGGGAGTTCGCCAGCTGGGCGATCCACGGATGCCGCAGGTAGACGTCGAACAGCTCGACGGCCCACCGGGTGAGCGAGCCGCGCCAGTCGGCCGGCGCCGTGTCGAACTCCGGCGGCGGGCCGGGTGCGGCGGCCAGCATGAACAGTTGCAGGTCGTCCTTGCCGGCCACGTGCCGGTACAGCGACATGGGTGCGCAGCCGAGCCGTTCGGCGAGCCGGGCCATGGACAGCGCGGCCAGGCCCTCCTCGTCGGCGATGGCGATGGCCGCCGCCACGATCCGCTCCAGGCTGAGCGCGGGCGTGCGTCCCCGCCCCTTCGGCTTGGCCCGTCCCCACAGCACGTTCAGCGCGTGCGGCAGCTCGTTCCCGATGTCATCCGGCATTCCAGGGAGCTTACCAGTTTGCGTATGGCCTACGCGTTGCGTATATGGTACGCATTAAGCGTATGACATACGCATCTCCCGACCTTCTCTTGGAGCCGTCATGCACACGACGATCGACAGTCCTCCGCCGGTATCGGCCCGTCGGCGTCCGTGGTGGCGGCGCCGCTGGACGATACCGCTCGGCCTGGTCACGGCCGGGTTCCTCGCGTTCTCGCTGCCGCCGTACCTGACCGGGGACCCGTCGCTGTCCCGGGTGCCGCAGCCACAGGGGTTCGGCCTGCACTATCCGCTGCTCGTGGCGCACGTGCTGTTCGCCTCGGTCGCCATGGTCACCGCGTTCTTCCAGGTGTGGCCGTGGTTCAGGCGGCGGCACCCGGTGGGGCACCGGCGTGCCGGGCGGGTCTACGTGTTCGCCGGGGTGCTGCCTGCCGGTCTGACCGGCCTGGTCATCGGGGCGCGCTCCCCGTTCGGGCTGTTCCTCGCGGTCAGCGACGTGCTCCTCGCCCTGCTGTGGCTCGCCTTCACCGTGGCGGGCTGGCGCGCCGCCCGCGGCCGCCGGTACGCCGACCACCGGCGCTGGATGCTGCGCAGCGCCGTGCTGACCTACTCCATCATCACCAACCGGGTGTGGACCGGGATCCTGATCGTCACCCTGCCCCCGCTGCAGAACACCGTCTTCCACGGCGACCCCGACCTGATGGCGTGGACGATCTCGGGCCTGTCCGGCTGGCTCGGCTGGACGATTCCGCTGCTGGCCGTGGAGTGGTACCTGGAGCGCGAGGTAGCCCGCCGCGGTCGCCGCACCGCCCCCGCGGCCTGATCCCGCTACTAGGGCACGCGTACCTGTTGGCGTATCCGTACAAGAAACGTTTGGACCAACGGGCGTCCAAGCGGCGATTTTCTCAGAAACGGGCGCTGAGCCGGAAGAACCTTGTTATTGGTTGTCGTTGTCTGTAATTGCTGAGCAACGTCAACCGGAATGGAACCGGAACAGAAGGGCCCGGCACTGTGATCGGTGCCGGGCCTTTGTATGCCAGCCTGCAGCGAGAGGAGGTGACATGGGCGGGATGACTTGCAAGGTGCGTATGACCATGCGCTGAGCCTGAGGCTCAATCTGGGTGGATTCAGCGTCCCGGGCCTGCTGGCGCTGGGCTCCACGATGGCGGGCGACCCCGGCGGGGGCCGATCTGCTGAACCTTGATCAGTCGACGCACCTCGCCTCGTGGGTGGACCGGTAGGCCCACGTGCCGCCACCCGGAGAAATATAGATCGAATACGTGTGATACCTCCCAGCGTCGCAGTCGTGGCCGACCGCGAGGACGGCCTGCCGGGCCCGCTGTTCGGCGGATGCGATCCCGGCTGCTTGGGTGTTGCCTGCTCCGTCGGCGGTGGCGCTGCGGGGAGTGTCATAGCCGTCGGCGTGCGCGGCCACGGGCGCGGTGGTCAGGCCGACCGCCACCACCGCTGAGACGAGGCCGAGCCGGCGGGGCCAAGAGACTTTTTGCATGCTTCTCCTTGTGCGGGACGGGCAGGTGATCGATAAATATTGATTTAGCCCGGATCGATACAGCGCGGTATTGCCAGTTGGCCACAAGGGTCTGGCGACCGTTGTCCTCACGGCGGAGCGCATGGCTGATGCGGCAGCCGCCATTTGCAGAGTGAGCTGGCGCAATGTGCCCAACTCTGATCGATCTTGTGACGAGAATTCTGCACAACGAGAGCAGCCGCTTATGATCAAGTGTGTGAAAATTACAAAATCGGAGCGGTACGCGCGGCTGTACGGCAACCTGTGTCCCAAGTCGTGACACTTCCAGCCCTAACGGTCGCCGTTGCTCGCGTAGACCAGCTCAGTGCGGCGCAGCTCGCCGCTTTCCCAGAAACGACGGATGTGCTCGGCGGCCCAGGGGTCCGGATTGTCGTGGACCTCGGGCATCATGCCTCCCGGACGCTGATTGCGGCACGGTGGTGGCGGGGCGCCTCGACCTCGTCGAGCAGCGCGATCGCGAAGTCCGCGTACGTGATCCGGCTGGCCGGGTCGCCGTGATCAGCGATCAGGTACCGACCGGTGCGCGTGCCGTCATGGTCGAAGTCGCCTGCGGGCGCCACGTACACCCAGTCCAGGTCGCAGATCCGAAGCACACCAAGGCCTGCTGCGTGGCCGAGGTAGAACGCGCGGTACTCGTTGGGATAGCCGGGCTCGTCCATCAGGGGAGCACCGGACGCCCCGGGCATGATCGATGCGAGACCGACCACCACCAGGCGGGGCACGCCCGCCTTCGCCAGGCCGGTGGTCAGGGCGCGGGCCGACGCGGTGAAGAAGTCGTGCGGTGACACGGACAGGTTCACGGCGGCGCTGATGGCGGCGTCATGCCCGGCGGCCGCATGCTCGACGCTCACCGGGTCCGTGACGTCGCCCGCCGCCACTCGCACGTCGCTCAAGTCGCTGTGGCCTGCGGGGTCGCGGACCACGGCGGTGACCTGGTGGCCGCGCCGGCGTGCCTCCGCGACCGCCTGCCGTCCAGCCCGGCCGCCCGCGCCAAAGACCACGATATTCATGGCGAACCGCCTCTCATCAGGGCCGGAGCCCATCCGTCCGGCCGATTCCAGGACGCTATCCGGGCCTGCGGTTACCACCGGGATACCGGCTATCGTGAGGCCATGAGGGAACCCCTGCCCGCCGACATGTTCGACGAGCTGTGCCCGTCCTCGCTCAATCCGATTCGATTCGGCGACAAGTGGGCGCCGCTTATCATCCGCTGCCTTGAGCAGGGGCCACGCCGGTTCTCCGAGCTACGCGTGCCGCTGAACCGTGTCACTCCCAAGGTCCTCACCCAGTCGCTGCGGTCCCTCGAACGGGACGGTCTGGTCAAGCGCACCGTCTACGCCGATGCCACCCCGCACGTCGAGTACGAATTGACCCCGCTCGGCCGCAGCATGCTCAAACCAATGGCGGTCGCCTGCGCCTGGACGGCGGAGCACTGGGACGACCTGCTCGACGCCCGCGAGTCGTACGACAACGGCGCCCACCTCGACCGCGCCGGCTAACGCGGCGCTGCCCCGCACGCATCCGCTGCACCGATCACCTCGTACGCCGTCGACTTACCGCGGAGCGGCAGCGGACCGGCGAAGGAGGGGCAAGCCCTGACTCGCGTGTACGTCAACCGGTCGTCGTTCCTCCGTCATCGATTGCCATCGGTCACGGCCGGGCTTGAGGCGTAGGACCTGGTCTGCTGAGCGTGGCCGGGTCGATGGCGCGCGAACTTCTCGCGGGCCGCTGGCGTGACGGGGGTGAAGAAGTTGACGAGGTTGCCGTCGGGGTCACGCAACAGGAGCGAGCGGTTGCCCCAGGGCATCGTGGTGGGCTCGTTGACGAACTCCTCGACGAAGCCGGACAGATTCCGATGCACGCCGTCCACGTCGTCGACGAGGAACTCGATGATCACACTGTGGTTGCCGGCCGCCCGGGCAGCGCCAGGCGTAATGAGCGAGACGGTCCGGGTGCTGCCGATGGCCAGGGTGCCGGAGGTGGTTCTGAGCTCGGCGAAGTCCTCGCTGTATCGGGTAGCGCGTACTCCCGTGGCTCGCTCGTAGAAGTCGGCGAGGCGTGCGACGTCGCCCGTGATGATGCGGATCGATACGAAGTCCATGGCGGTCTCCCTGCATAGCGGCTGTTCTCCGACCGCAGGCTAGGGCGGATACCGGACAGAAACCGTCCACTATTTCCACTAACTTGTATGGCGTGGCTCGACCTACTCACCGCGTGCTCACGCTGTTGGAGCTCCTGCAGTCGGGCGGCACTCGGACGATGGCCGAGCTCGCCGACCGGCTCGGCGTCGACGAGCGCACCGTACGGCGGTACGTGGACCACCTGGTCGACCTCGACGTGCCCGTCGAGTCGGTGCGCGGCCGCTATGGCGGATACCGGCTCGCCCCCGGGTACCGCGTGCCCCCGCTCATGCTGAGCGACGACGAGGCGCTCGCCGTGCTGCTCGGCCTGGTCGCCGGTCGCCGGTCCGGGTTGACGACGACGACGGGCACGGCGAGTGAGACGGCGGCCGCCAAGATCCGGCGGGTCCTGCCCGCGAGGCTCGCCCGCAGGCTCGACACCGTGATCGAATCCCTCGCCTTCACAGCTCCACCTGGCGAGTCCGTCATCCCGGAGACCGCGGTCCTGCTCTCCATCGCCGACGCGGTGCGTCATCACCGGCCGATCTCGATCAGGTACACCGCAGCCGACGGCCGGCGCAGCGAACGGACGCTGCATCCTTCCGGGCTCGTGGCCCATTCGGGCCGGTGGTACGTCACGGGCGCCGATCCCAAGATCGGTGAGGAGCGGGTATTCCGGCTGGATCGCATCACGGACGCGAGGACGCTGCCCGGTTCGTTCGAGCCGCCCGCCGGGCCTGATCCGGCGCAGCGCGTTCTGTCGGCACTCGCCAAGGCTCCGTACCGGCATGAAGTGGTCCTGCTCGTCCAGGGGACGGTCGAGCAGATCCGCGCCCGGCTTCCCGCCGGCGTCGCGACTGTGGAGGAACCCACATCCGTGGACGGCACGGATCGCGAAACCGAGGGCTGGCTCCGCGTCGAAATGCGAGCGGAGCGGCTCGACTGGTTGCCTCCGGTGCTCGCGTCGCTCGACCGGCCGTTCGTCATCGAGCGGCCGGACGAACTCCGCGGCCTTGTCGCCGCGCTGGCCGACCGGCTCGCGGCCTCCGCCCGCAGGGGCCCGCCCGCCCCGGGCGCGATCGCGTGAAGCGAAGGGCCGCCACCGGCTCCATGCGGGGCTACCGCTGGATGACGCGGCCGTCCCGTGACGCGACGTATGACCCCGTCCGGCTTGGGGTCCCGTCTCGGGAGCGAACGTGTGAGGAGCGGTCAGGCCGAGGGGGTGCGTCGTCGGGGGCGTACGGATACTTCAAGGACGACGGCATGGGCGCCGTCGGCGTCGACGAGGTGCTCTTCCACGGTAGGGCCGGTGATTGCCAAGTGGTGGCGGTGCAACCAGCCGAACAGGTCCTGACCGGCGCGGACCACGTCTGTGGCAGGCGGAACGACCGCTCGGACGACGGCGCGAGCGGGCAGGGTGAGCCGCTCGCCGTCGTGATCGGTGGTCACCGCCGCCGTGAACCCACCGGTCGGCTGCCCGCGCAGCCAGGTCAGCAGGGTCGCCGGCGATGCCGGGCACAGGGCGGCGAGCTCGGAGGGATGATCGAGGCGCAACCGGCGTACGCGTAGGCGGCGAGATCCCAATGTCGTCTCCTGCGGAAGGATCGACATCGGCGCGGCAAGGCGGTCCTCGGCGCGAGCCGCGGCGGCGGCAAGGGCGGCGATGTCATGCCTGATGCCCGTCACGATCTCGGTCAGGGCCTGTCGCAACTGTGCCTCGGGAGCGTCCAGCAGATCGGCGATCTGGCGTAACGGCAGGCCGAGGCGCTGCAGGCCGCGGACGCGCTCCAACCGTGACAGCTCGGCCACGCCGTACCGGCGATAACCGGTGGACGGGTCTACCGCGGCGGGACGCAGCAGCCCGATCTTGTCGTAATGGCGCAGGGTCCGTTCGGATACGCCGACCATTCGCGCCAGTTGCCCGATTCGCCACACCCTGGGTCCTCTCCCCGGCATGTTGACTTTGTCCCTGCGGCAAGGTCCTAGCGTCACCGTCCATGACCAGTTCGATCCCTCGGACCCGGCTCACCGGTGTCCTGCTGTTGACCTCGTTGGCAGCCATGGTGGCCGGTGCGGCCATCGTGGTGCCATCGGGGTTGACCCTGAATTCGGCCGACCCCGATGCCGTGCTGGCCGCGGTGGGCGAGCAGTCCGGGCTGCATCTGACCGAGCTGGCCTTCGACGTGCTGGGCTGGCTGGCACTGACCGCGGCCGGGCTCGTGATGTCCGCTCGCTCCGCCCAGGCACCCGCACCGCACCTGGTGACGCCGGCCGGCGGACTGCTGGCCGCCGCCGGGCTGGCAGGCCTGCTTCATGACGCCGGGAACCTGGCGCTGACCCAGATGGCCGCTGACCCTGCAGCCCCGGCGGCCGCCACCGTGGCCTGGGCGGTACTGCTCACCGCCAAATGGACGGTCAACCTGGCCGGGCTGCTGTGGGTCGCCGCCACGGCCACCGCAGCGGTCGGCGTCCCGATGCCGAACGGGCTCCGCGTCGCCGGTGCGGTCGCCGCGATCTCAGGTCTGGCCGCGGTCGTGCTTCCGTGGACGACCGGGACCGACGGGCCGACGGTGGCGCTGGAACAGCTCGGGTACGCCCTCCACCTGCCGGTCATGATCTGGTACGGGGTGCTGGGCTGGCGGTATCTGCGTAACCGGTGACCGGCGCCCGCGAAACTGCGCGTCCTTCTGCCCGGACGGCTTGGAACGAGGCGCCGAAGGCGCCACTGAGAAGGGCGGGCGTCGGGAAGAGGGGTCAGTCCATGCCGCGCCGTCCGGGAGTCCAGAACGGTTTCACGACGACGGCTCTGCGCGACCAGCCGCGTTCCCGGACGAGGTGGCCGCGCACCGATTGGCAACTACGGGCCTCTCCGGCGATGTAAGCGACACCGGGCGTACGGGGGAGTTTCAGAGAGCGGACCACGTCGGCGAGATCGGTCGGCCGGCGGCTCCACGTCAGGCGGTCCGTGTGTTCCACTGGGAGACGGTCGCCGGGGCCCTCGACCGAGATCGCGCCATGCACGATCGCGGACGAGGGCAGCGCGCGCAGCATCGCCCCGAAGGCGACGGTCGCGGTCTCGTCGCCGACGAACAGGTGGTATCCCGCGTCCTCGCGGAGGACGAGCCTGCCTTCCGGCGGGGTGAGAGCCGCCGGGTCGCCGACGCGTACCCGCCGCGACCACTGCGCTCCGGGCCCGGCGGACGAATGGTCGAGTACGCACAGGTCGAGGTGGCCGGTGGGGGAGTAGTCCCAGATCGAGTAGGTGCGCAGGAATCCACGCAGCCACGAGCGGGGAGAGCGGGGGTCGCCTACCCGCAGACGGATGTGCATGCCTGGCGTCCAGGTCAGGTTGCGCAGATCGGGGCCGGTGATCCGGACGCGGCGCATGCGGGTGGCGATCCGCTCGATCTCTTGGACCGTCCCGTGCAGGAACAGACTCATCGTGCCGGCTCCCGGCGCTCGCCCGTGGGCAGGTCCACCACCGTCAGATCCGGTCCAGCCAGGGCGATCGCGTCCGCGGCGGTGCCTGTGGTGCGGAACGGCGCCGAGAGCGGATCATGCCCGTGGACGTCGTGCACCGGGACCAGCGCCTTCGCGCCGAGTGCGGACGCCCCGGCCACAGCCTGGGCGGGACCCACCACCAGAGGCTGCCCGAGCAGCGGCCGCGGCTCGCCGCGGCGCAGGAACCACCGTTCGGTTAACCACGGGCCGGTGAGTACGGCGTGGCCGTCCGGTTCGAGCGGCACACACGAGTTGATCACGCGGGTGACCGAGATCGCTTGCTTGAACATGCGGCCAACGGTGCCGGTTAATGTGCACATGAAGTCAAGTGAGGAACTGACCATCGGGGAGCTGGCGGACCGGTTCGGTCTGGCCACGCATGTGCTGCGGCACTGGGAGAGCATGGGCCTGATCGAACCCGCTCGGCGGGCCGGCGGTCAGCGCCGCTACGGACAGGACGCGCTGGTGCGAGTGGCGCTGATTCTGATGGGCAAGGAGGCCGGCTTCGGACTGCGCGAGTTGAGCGCCGTGCTGTCCGCTTCCGACCCGATGGACCACCGGGACCTGTTGCGCCGCCACGTCGTCGAACTGGAACAGCGCATGGCGCGGGCGCGCGCGGCCAAGGAGCTGATCGAGCACGCCCTCGCCTGTCCGCACAGGTTCGCCGACTGCCCACACGCCCGCGAGCGGATCGCGGCGCGTATCCCGCCCGGCCGGAAGGACCGTGCCGCCGGCACGTCATGATGCCCGAGATGAGCTGCCGCCCGGCAAGGGGCCCCTCTTGCCGGGGGAACGACCGCGCGGCATCGGGGCCCGGCGACGGCGGAGCCCGCTGGATGCCTTCCGCACGAGCGAAAAGGCCTGCTCCGCGGGCTTCTCGTCAACCTGGGGTATGGGACTCAGGGCGTGTCGGAGGTGCCGACCTGCCCGAGACCCTGCCCGAGACCGGGGTCGCCTTCGCCGACAACGGCCATCGCGACGTCACGGACTTGGGCACGGCATCCCCGTGACGGTCGACGCCCCAAGAAGTGCCGAATCCCGGCCGTCTAGCGCTGCTTGAGACGGAGCGCCTCTTTGCGGACCTCGGCCTGGACGGACCGCTCGTGCTCCAGCCACGGCGGGTTCTCCGCCTTCAGCGCGTCGATCTCGGCGGTGGTGAGCGGCCCGGTGATGCCGCCTCTGATCAGACCGGAGATGGAGATCTTGAGCTTCGCGGCGATGACCTGCTTGGGGTGCGGGCCGTTGCGGCGCAGGTCGACGAGCCAGGCGGGCGGCTTCGACTGCAACTCGTTCAGCTCGTCCCTGGAGACGACACCCTCCTGGAACTCGGCGGGAGTGGCCGAGAGGAGGACACCCAGCTTCTTGGCCGCGGTCGCGGGCTTCATCGTCTGGATGGTCTTCGGCTTGGACGAGCTCATAAACGTCAAGAGTAGTCAGTCGAAACGGGTTCCCATGACATCGGTAGCCTGAGGAAGTGACTGATGGAGAGACCGGCAGGGTGTTCCGGCTGGCGTACGTGCCCGGGGTGACACCCGCGAAGTGGGTCAGCACCTGGACCGAGAGGATGCCCGACGTGCCGGTCACCCTGGTCGCGGTTCCCGCCGCCGAGGTGGTGGGCCTCCTGCGAGACGGCGGCGCCGACGCCGGATTCGCCAGGCTGCCCTTCGACCGGGACGGGCTCAGCGTGATTCCTCTCTACGTGGAGACCACGGTGGTCGTGGTGCCCAAGGATCACGCGGTGGCCGCCGCCGACGAGGTGACCGTCGCCGACCTTGACGACGACGAGGTGTTCCACGCCCTGGACGACACCATCGAGTGGACGGTCCGGCCCGGGCGGAGCGCGTTCACCCGCCCGGCCACGACGGCGGACGCGGTCGGGCTGGTGGCGGCCGGCACCGGGATTCTCCTGGTTCCGCAGTCGCTGGCACGCCTCTACCACCGCAGGGATCTCACCTACCGGCCGGTGCTTGACGCGCCGCAGTCCCAGGTCGCGCTGACCTGGCCCACGGACGCGACCACCGACCTGGTGGAGGATTTCATCGGCATCGTCCGGGGCCGGACAGTGAACAGCTCGCGGGGCCGCACCCCCGCCTCTCCCCCCGAGAAACCCGCGCGGCGGCAGGCACAGAAACCCGCGCAGAACGGGTCCGGTCGCCGGGCCGTGCCGGCCGGCCGTAAGAGGAAGGGCTACCGGTCTCGGTGACCTGCGGCCCCTGACCTGCCGGCGCAGGCGACCCTTCGGCTTGGAGCCCGGCCGGGCCGACGACTTCTTCGGCTTCTTCGGCACGGCGAACGGTCCGTCGTCCCGGGCCCGATCGCACTCTCATGTGGTCGCCTGAGTGCGATCCCCGACCCATGAGCCTCAGCCCCGGCCGGATACCCGGACGGCCGCGGCGGGCTTGAGCACTTCCCGGCACCAGGTGCGGAAATCTGTCGACGTGGGCGTGGCGGTCGCCCAGTCCGCGTCGTAGACGCCGTGGTCCTGAGCGGCGAACGCCTCGGTCACGTCCTTGATCGCCTGGTCGCCGGCGCCCCGGGAACGGAGCAGCGACGCGTAGTCGTCCACCCTCATGCGGCGGTAGGCGACCGGACGCCCGAGCTCCTGGCTGATCACCTCGGCCATGCCGTCAGGGGTCAGCCGGTCGGGGCCGAACACGGGGAGATTCTCCTGTCCCGTCCAGGACAGATCGCTGAGCAAATCGGCGGCGGTGCCGGCGATGTCCCGCGTCGCGATCAACGCCAGCGGCAGGTCGCCCGCACAGGTCAGGTGGAACGCGCCTTGCCCGCAGATCGCATCGAGCTGCCCGAGGAGGTTCTCCATGTAGAAGGGCATGGACAACGCCCGATAGGCCGCACCGGACCTGCCGAGTTCGGCGTCCATCGCGAAGGCCGCCGACAGGACGCCGGCGGGGGCCGGCCAGCCGTGCCCGGCGCTGGACACGCCGACGACGTGACCGACGTCGTGGCGGGCGACGGCGGCGGCGCCGGCCCGGGCGAAACCGAGATAGTGCTCCTCGGCGCTCGGCGCCCGCGGATTCGGCGGGACGAGCCAGAACAGCGCTTCGGCCCCGGGCAGTGCCTTGTCGAGCACGGCCGGATCACCGTGGGAGCCCTCGACGATCTCGACCCGCCGGCGAACCGTGTCGTCCAGGCGTGAGGCGTCACGGACGACGACCCGGACCTCCTTGTCCTGGTCGAGCAACCGACGGACCAGCCGGCCGCCGATCTGTCCCGTGGGTGTGGTGACGACGATCATCGGATCCCCTAACCTGAATATGAATTCCGGTTCCGAATATGGCACGGCTTCCGCGCGTCGTCAATTAGAGTGGAGTGACCATGACCGCTCCCGAACGCTCGTTGCGCGCCGACGCCCGGCGCAACCGTGAGGCCGTCCTCGACGCCGCCGGCGAGCTGTTCGCCCAGCGGGGCGACGCCGTGCAGATGGACGAGATCGCCGAGCGTGCCGGCTTGGGTGTCGGCACCCTCTACCGGCACTTCGCCGACAAGCGAGCGCTACTCGCAGCGATCATCGGCCGCCGGTTCGAGGCGATGACCGCCCTCGCCCGCGCCGCCGCGGAGGCCGAGGACCCCTGGGTGGCGTTCGAGACGCTGCTCTACGGCTATCTGGAGTCCGCGGAGTCCGACGCCGCGTTCCGCTTCGCGCTCCTCGGCCCGGAAGAGCCGAGCTGGAACGACATCACCGCAGAGAAGACGGATTTCTCGGCGATCACCGAACGCATCGTGCGGCGCGCCGTCGACGCCGGCCGCCTCCGTGAGGACTTCCGCGCCGATGACTTCGTCCTCGTCACCCGCGGCGCCATGGCCAACATGACCGGCGCCGGTGGCTGGCGCAGGCACCTCACGCTTGTGCTCGAGGGCGTCCGCGGCCCCGGACGCTGATCACTGCTCCGTTCCGGAGACGAGGACGAGATGAGCGAGCTCCGTGCCACAAGAGGGCATGATGTGATGACTCACGTGAATGAGATGAAACACCAGGTTCCCGGCGATTTTGACCTGCTGGTCGCGATGGAGCAGAACCTTGCCGAGCATGCCTGCCACATGCACCGCCGCATGGAGCGCTCAACCGTCGTGGAGACGGACGACCTCCTGATCGCCGACAGCGGGCTCGACGACGACACTTTCAACATCGTCGCGGCGGCGCGTTTCACCGCGGACACCGCCCCCGCCCGGGTGGAGGAGACCGTTCGTGCACTGGCCGCGACCGGCCGCCCTTTCTCCTGGTGGGTCGGCCCCGCCTCCACGCCGTCGAACCTCGCCTCGCTCCTGAAGGACGCCGGTCTGGAGGCGGCCGAAACCGAGGCGGGCATGCGCATGGACCTGCACGCGGCACTGCCGAAGCCGCACGCCGATAATCTGGACATCCGCCTGGTGACGACTCCGGAGCGGCTCGCGGACTACGCGATGGTCCTGGCCGCGAACTGGGACCCGCCGGCCGCCACGGTGCGAAGGTTCTTCGCCGACGCCGCCGAGTGGGCCCTCGCCCCCGGCTGCCCCGCCCGGTATCTGGTCGGCTACGTGGGCGGCCGCCCGGTCTGCTCGGCCGAGGTCTTCCTCCACGGTGGAGTCGCCGGGATCTACAACATCGCGACCCTCGCGACGGACCGCCGGCGCGGCTACGGCGGCGCCATCACCCTGGCCACCTTGCACACCGCGTACGACGAGGGCTACCGCACCGCGGTCCTGCAGGCATCCGCGGACGGTGAGCCCGTCTACCGCCGCCTCGGATTCGACACCTGTGGCCGGTTCACCGAGTACGCCTTCGCAGGCGGCGCCTCCGAAGGAACCACGGTCGTCGGCTCCACGCTGCCTTAGCCGGTGCCCGAACGGCGTTTCGAAGATCCCGCGCAGGCGCGGTGCGATGTGACCTGGTGCCTGACCGGCACCCAGGCGGTCCGCCGCGACGGCAGCCGAGTTCTGGACCTGCCGGGCGACAGCCCCCGGTCACTCGTGGCCGGCCGCTTCGTCACCCTGACCCAGGTCGACGAGCAGGGACGGAAGGCCGAAGTGATCTTCGATCTCGCCACGTCACGGGGCCGGGAGGCTGTGGATCCGCGACGATCGTAAGGCGTCCCCCACCCTCTACACCGATGCGGAGATGCTCTACTTCAAGCGCGGCGACAAGTGGGCCGTCATCCACGACCCGGACCGTTAGGCCGGTGCACCTGTGGCCCGGCCGCGGCGCAGAGACGCGGCGCAGAGACGCGGCGCAGAGACGCGGCGCAGAGACGCGGCGCA